>CASCWU010000019.1 GCA_949155905.1 uncultured Lachnospiraceae bacterium | reverse complement strand
ACCCGTGACCTCCGCACTACCAATGCGACGCTCTACCGACTGAGCCACAGCAGCAACACGTTACTAGCTTGCTTCACCAGCAACCTTAGCTAGTATACAATAAGTAGTGCGGATTTGTCAATACTTATTTTACTTTTTTTTTGAATTCTTTTTCTCCTCCTTAAAGCACTCTTCAAAATCTATTTGATATGCCTTTTTACCATGCTGGTTCAGGTTTTTCATCACCTCGTCAAATTTATACAGCTTGGCTAACGCATACACCCTTTTCCTTCCTTTAAAAAATAGTTCTTTCTCTCCTAAAGGCTCTCGCCCTTTTGCAGCTTCACCTGCTCCTCCGTCTGAAGCTTTTTGTATAAATAGGAAACCAGATAGTCCGCCGCATCATTACGATAAGCAAGCTTACATGCCTTATCTGCAACGATAATGGCAGTTTCATATTCCCCGTTCCGCCCTAGCATTCCGATTATGTTATCCACGGTCCACATATAAATCTCGGCCTTCACACTTGTCATCATAACCTCGTTCTCTTCATACGCATCCAATACGCCGCTCAGGATATTGATTCCATCCTCCCTCATGCCAAGATCCTCTTTCCCCAACGCCAGTTGAATCAACATTTCTGCCTCTATCTCGGACAAAACGGTATCTCCGATCACTCCATCAAATCTAAGCCCTTTTCTAACTCTGCCAGCTTTTTTCCCGCCTTCGTCAAATCATTGTCCCTAATGGCTTCCTTCATATCGTCCAGGGTACGAAACAGCTTCACATCATCCGTATACAAACGCATTCCCGGATAGTACTTTCGTTCCCTTTTTTTCTATTTCTTTCATTTCTTTCTCCCTCTTTTTCCCAATTTGTGAAAATGCTGTCTTTACAAATTTCTTCTTTATTTTAATATAGTTCCCCCTTTTATGGCAATCTATTTTTCCAAAATGACAGGCTTTCAGGTCATTGATATCCATCTCACTCCCTGCCCTATCCATTTCCAGTTCTTTTCCGCCTCTCGATCCGATGTCGAGAGTAACAGTGTCAGTCCCGTCTCTCTCAGCCGCAGTACTGCCTCCTGCACCATCCGGGCATCTGCCTCCCCCATTTCATCCAAAATCCCCTCTAACACCAGCACCTTCGGTTTTATCAGCAACGCCGATACGATTCCATAGCAGCATTTCATTCCCTCCGAATAAGACTGCAAGGAACGCCCCCTGCCTCCAATCCCGCCTAATCCAACCATCCCGAGCAGTTCCTCTATCTCCTCCGGCGTAGCGGTTAAGGCCTTTTTTTGCAGAGAACGAATCGCATACAGATTTCCCCGAACATCCAGCCTTCCATAATAGAACGGCTCTCCTGTCAAATACATCTTTCCGCCGTCCGGCTGCATACTATCTGCCAAAGCAGAAAACAAGGCATGCACGTGTTCCCTATCCCATCCGGCTAATATACAGGTTTCTCCCTCTGTCACATTCAGGCTGGTCAGCGATAATCCCTTTTTATCTGTTTTCACTTGTCTCGCCTTATATCGCACCTGCAGCCAGACTACTCCGACAGCCAGACACAATACCGTCACTCCGACCAAGCCAGCCAAAAAGAAACAGCCCCAGCGGTGTACTGCCTCTGCATCCGCTATAACCGGCACATATTGTTCCTGCCATACTTCAGAAGGCATATCCCAACACAGATAAGCCTGAATCCTTTTTGGCAGGGAGCTTCCCCATAACACCAGTATCCCCGGCACGGACAATAGCAACGGAATACACCAATGCAGCCTTGACAATACCAATGCCACAAGCTGCACGATTGCCGTCAGGCATAAGGTTACGAGTACTAAATAAAGCAAAATCCGGGCAAAAAACAGAGAATCCGCTTCCGACAGATACTCCCCGCAAAGCGAATGAATCCGCGCTAACTGAATCAGAAAGCCCTCCAACGACAGAGCAAACGCCAGCGCAACATTCATCAGGAAGGCTTCCAGATACTTTTTCGGCAAGGACATCTGAAGCTGCACCATCAAAGGCAGACGGCGCTTCCAAACCTCCCTCCCGAACGACAGCACCACCAGCAGCGTCAGTATCACCAGATTAATTTTCTGATAAACAAAACCCGAAATCATCGACCGGATAAAAACCGTATGGATTTCCTGCTTCACTGAGCTGGTGCTAGAATGCATCTCCATTAGCCCATTCCAACGCCACCAGTTTGCATACCTTGCATAACCAAACAATCCCATCACTGCTGTAAACAGCACGAAAATTGCCAGATAAACCAAAATCACTCTTTTTCCGCTCCACAGCATCCATTCCCGTTTCATAAACAGCGCCACCTTTCTGATAGAAATGCTCTTTTTAAGGTAATATTTATTTACTTTTTATTTTATACTACTTACCTTAAAAATTCAAGTATTTTTTACATTTTTATTTCTATCATCCATTTAAAAAAAGTGATTTGAAACAACCGCCCCTAGCTTAAATTCACTATCGTGTTTATGACAGTTCTTTTTATAAACCGTTTATTTCCCGCATACTACTTTACAGCGTTTCTTGTAGAAAGCAATACCATAGGTTAGTATTTCTGTCCGCCCATCATTACGCAGCCTTTCCTCATATCGTTTCTCTTTGATCTGCGCCAAGGCTTCCTCGCAGGCCTTCTCCAGTCCCACTATACTCGATGCGTACTTGACCTCGATGACGATTCCCCCATCCGGATCCTCCGGCTCGACCAGGATATCGCTGAATCCATCGCCAGATTCCGCATTGGACAAAATCAGCCAGCTTGCCTCGCTTCGGAGCAAACCAAGCAGCAATCCATGATAAAAGCTTTCTTTTTTATCATCGGGAGCCTTTGTGTCCAGAATACTAATCATCCGGCTTAAAATAACATTGAGCTGTTTTTGTATGTCCTCCGCCTCTCCCTCCAAAAAGGCACGGCAAAACGCATGCATCGGCCTTTCCTCGTCTATCACGCATGCTTTGAACCACTCCTGAATCTGCAATAAAAAGACTTCCCTCACTTCCCGGTTCGGGATCACCAGCTTGTAGACACCGTTTATTGCTCTGTCTGTCTGTGTCAAATAACCAGTGGTAAAAAGGACACTCCAAAGGTTGTTTATGCTCGCATCAAGCTCATGATACGTCAAATCCAAACGCACTGCTTTTTCAATCGCTTCTCCTGCCACCAAACGTTCAATCTCATTTTGTGTGGTTTTATCTGCCTTATCTATAAAACGCTTCACCAGTTCATTCCCACTGGTATTGATCCAAAAGGCTTCCGGTTCTGCGTGGGGATCTGCCAGCAGCTTTTTTGTATATTTCATCACATCCCACGGACAGTAAATACTTGCATCTCCGAAACGATATCCATCATACCACTCTTTTATGACACTGGTCTTTTCCTCTAAACCATACTCTTTTAGAAAGTTCTCTACTTCTGAATTGGTAAAACCAAATTGCTCGTCATGTTCTACATCAACAATCGAATTAACGTCAAAATTATTCAACCCTGTGAAAATGCTTTCCTTTGATACTCGTAGGCATCCGGTCAGAACTGCAAATTGTAAAAATTCATTGGTTTTCAACACCTGTCCGAACAATCCGCGCAGCAACGATACCATCTCTTCGTAATAACCATGCTGGAATGCCTTGTCTAATGGTACATCGTACTCATCAATAAGCAGGATTACTTTTTGTCCCAAACAAGTATACAATACTCGGGAAAGAAACTTCAAGCTGTCTGGAATTTCCTTTTCCTGCAGCTCTCGATTTTCCATCTGACTGAGTTTTTTTCTATCAAAAGGCGATAAAAGCTTATCCTTCAGCATGTTGTGAAATCTCATAGCCTCTTCTTGAAGAATCGTTTTAATCCGTTCTATTGCCAGATCATAGGTCAATCCATCCACACTTTTCAGCGAGAGAAATATGACCGGAAACTTTCCGAAATATTCTTCGCACAATACCGTCTCCTGTGAGATCAGCAGACCATCAAACAGCGTTTTATCCGCTCCGATCTCGAAAAAGCATTTCAACATACTCATATTCAGCGTCTTTCCAAAGCGGCGCGGACGGGTAAACAAATTAACCTCAGCCCAATGATTCAATAAGTCACAGATAAGACCTGTTTTGTCGATATAATAGAAATCCTCCTTGCGAAGCTTTTCAAAATCATCAATGCCAATCGGCAATTTCTTTCTCTGCATACCAATCCTCCTTCTTTCCCTTCAGGACAGTCTTTTCCGGCAATGTCTCTGCTTTATTTTACTCCACCGACAGGAGAATAGCAAGAGGAGTTAGAGGCCTTTCACGGCAAAATGCTCCTGTTCGTTCTGATAATGCCTGTTCTGCTCCCGATACATTTTTGCATAAATTCCATTCTGCTTCATCAACTTTGTATGCGTACCGTTCTCTACGATCCTCCCTTCCTCCATCACATAAATCCGATCCATATCCTGAATATTGGACAGTCTATGAGAGATAAAAATAGCACACCGTTCTTTCGCCAGTTCTCTCATCTTACGGAATACCTCCGCTTCCGCTAATGGATCCAACGCACTGGACGGCTCGTCTAAAATCAGCAGACTGCACGCTCTGACATACAATCGTGCCAACGCCAGCTTTTGCAATTCCCCACCAGATAAAAATACGCCTTCGTTTCCAAACTCCCTTGTCATCACCGAGGACAGCCCTTCTGGCAGAGATTCTATTTTTTCCGCAAGGCCGCAAAACCGTAAGGCTTCCCAGACCAGGCGGATATCCCCGTCGCCCTGGAGCGGGCGCATCAGCACATTTTCCGCTACGGATACCGCATAGACCTGATAATCCTGGAACATCATCCCGATCTGTCCCTGCCAGCTTTCCAAACGATAGCTTCCCGCTTTCTGTCCATTGAAAAAAAGCTCCCCTTCTGTTGGCTCATACAAACCAGAAAGGAGCTTTACCAACGTCGTTTTCCCGGCTCCGTTCCGTCCTACTACCGCCACCAGCTCCCCTTTGTGCAAAGAAAGACTGATTTCCTTTAGCACGCTTTTTCCGGTATTGGGATAAGCAAAAGAAACCTGTTTTAGTGTCACATCCGTAACTGTTTCCAGGTCTTTGGTACCCGTCTGGTATACCTTTGGCTGGTACTCGATAAATTCCCGGAAATGCTCTATGTAAATGCTATGCTCGTATAATTGAGGAACGATATTTAAAAAGGTAAGGATATTGGAAGAAAGCTGCTGTACGCTGCTGTTTAAGATAACAAAATCACCCAATAACAGTTTTCCCCGTAGGGTTCGTCCCGCCAGATAAAAAATCGTCAGGGTATTGCTGAGTATCCCGCCGCTTCCCTGCAAACCGGATAGCCAGGTAAATTGCTTCCCATAGGAACGGATCAGTTCCTGCAGGCTTTTTACAGAAGCCTCAAATTTCTCCTTCAGCACCCTTTGGACACTTCGGTACAAGCGTACTTCCTTCGCATAATTTTGAAGATAATACACTCTTCGGACATATTCGGCCTTTCTCTGATGCGGAAGCCTTTGTTCCATCCATTCATGCTGTTTTTTGACCATACGCAGATTTACCAAAAACGTAACCGCAACCTGGAACAACACAAACAGCAACAGGAACGGTTGGATTCCTACCAATAAGGTCAACAAGGTTCCGATACCAAAAAAGGCTGCCAGTAAAGCGTTTAAGGTATTTAATACCGCTAACGCCCTACTGTCTGCCTGCTGCATGGCCAAAGAAAAGCGATGATAAAACTCTGCATCCTCATAACAGGATAATTCTACCTGTGCCGCTTTCTCAAACAATTCCTCCTGCATCCTTTGATAAATTACCTGTGTATTTTTTGGTATAATAACTTGATTCAGATAGTGTCCCAGCCACATCACAATAAGCTGATAGAGAGCCAGAGCAGCTAACAGGCCGAAAATCCGGCTTATCTGTGCTGTATTCCACTCCTGCCGGGAAGAGAGGAGGTTAATGAGGTATCTTGACATCAGCAGCCCGGCGATATTGGATACGCTTCCCAGTAAAGTAGTGGCTAAGGTAAGATAGATATGGCTATGGCAAAAACGATGGATATAGCTTAGCATATATCGGTTGTTGGAAAGGATTCGTTGGCTTTGGCGTTTTTTCATTTCGTTTCTCCCTATGTTTAATCTTCTTTATTCCCCTATTATTTTACTAAATAGTTCTTCTATTTCCTCTCCCCTGTCAAGCCTTTCTTCTACCTCCTTATGATTCCACTGTCCCACTATATGGCCCTTTTTCAAAAAAAGAAACTCCTCTGCTATTTTATACAAATCACCTAGAATATGGCTGGAAATAAGCATAGTCACTCCGCTGTTTCTCAGTTCTTCCAATAATTTTCTCATTTCTTTCAAGCCTTCTATATCCAAACCATTTGTCGGTTCATCTAAAATCAGAATCTCTGGGCTCCCAATCAATGCAACCGCTATCCCATACCGCTGCCGCATCCCAAGAGAATATGCTTTTAACGCCTTTTTTCTCTCATTGATTCCATCCAGTCCAACCATAGAAAGTACCTGTTCTATCTCCTCTTTCTTCTCTTTTCCCTTTACTAACTGCACTAACCTCAAATTTTCCCTGGCATCCAGATTGGGGTAAAAAATAGGCTCTTCAATCAAAAATCCCATCCTGTTTCGGGGAGCAACACTTTTTTTACTATCCTGCTGCCCTAAAATCTCTACACTTCCGCTTTCTGGCAGAATTACCCCTGCTAAAATATTCATTAAAACAGTCTTTCCCGCTCCATTTAACCCAACCAAGCCATATATTTTTCCTTTTTCCAATAGGAAATCAATTCCATCTAATACTTTTATTCCTTTATAAGACTTTACTAAGTTTTGCACCTTCACTACCACCATATCTTTGTTCCCTACTTTCTTTTATATTGATAATGGAAGCTAAGCCACCCTATTACACTGCATATGACACCAGAAACTGCAAATTCTAAAAGCCGGATTTCTCCCCATATTTTCCGTTCCCACGGATTCTCCATACTTGGTGAAAAATGATTCTCTAATCCCATTTGATCGATATCATAAAAATAATAGGCTCGAAAGCCCTGCCCATCTATCGGGACAGTCGTCCCATATGCGAAATAACAAGCGATTATATTCGTCAGTTTACTCAATAAGATCATTAAAATAAGATAAACAATATAGGGGAGCGCAGGGTTCTTTTTCGCGGTCAGGCTACAGCAAAGCATCGCCGTTGATACAAAACAAAAAGTTTCCAGGCAAAGTTCCAATAAAGGACGTAAAAAGAAAGAAAGATCGTTTGCCATAATCCTTCCCCACCAAAGCTCCCGCAGCCGAAGGAAAGGGATGAATGCTCCTAACAAGATCAGGAACAACGCCAGGAAATAATGAACCAAAAAGGTACTTCCATAAATTTGCCATAGCTTCATTCCTGTTTTTTGCATACCGGAAATACGCCTTGTATAAATATCTGCCCCAAAAGACATCGCAATCAAAAAAACCACAATCACTACGTTCATAATATTATTATTGGCAGTAAAAGCGACCATCGTTTTCCACAAAAGCTTCTGTAAAGCCTCCTTTTCCTCCTCCGTCTTATTCATGGATTCTATCAGCATTTTTTCTGCATGCCATTCCCCATGATAAACATAATCCAGATATCCAAAATAAGATAGGAATACCACCAGTCCCAGCAGCACCCAGAATACCGTCTTTTTCTTGCAGAGCAATAATTCTCTTTTTAATATCCTCATGAAATTTCCTCCTGTTTTTAACACAAATCTATGCCCCGTACACACATAAGCCAATAACCCATCCCATAGAAAAAAACAGATAGCACTATCATAATCCCTGTCAATCGAAAAGCCATACTCCAATCATGATAAAATACCACCTGGTAAATTCTCATCTCTCCGAATGGCTCTCTCCAAAACTCCCAAAGAAGTGCAAACGCGACAGGTAAAAAAATCGCCATTATTTTTTTACGAAACCAGATTCCTGAAACAGTCCCCAGCGAGCTTAACAAAAATGCCATCCCGGTATATAAGGCAATAGCAGGTCCAAGTTGCGACAGCAATAATAACAAGCCTCCGCTTTGAAACAACCTGCTTCCCTGCCAATACAAACCAGCTATAAAAATAATCATTCCTAATAATACCCATAACTGTCCCAGCAACACCTTCGACCAAAAAATGGTGGTTCTTTTCATCCCACAAGAAACATATAATTCTATCCGCCGCCTGGAAAATTCCTCCAGCCATAATAACGTCGTTGCTCCAAGTACACTTACCGGTAGCACCGGAGAATTCACATAAAATCCCACCTCCATAAATTCTTCCAGGCCTCTCATTCGGCCTGTTGCTGTTTTCAATTCCTCTATCATGATAAGAAAAGCCAGCAATTCCAGTGTGAAAAAACACAGCCAGCTCCCGTATCGTTTGGGTAGCAGCTTTAATAAAATTTTCATAACAATTCTCTTTCCTCTAATTTAACTCTTCCCCATAGCTTTTACAAAATTCCAATATTCTAAATTTTAAATAATGATTATAAATTCAAACATAAAAATTGTAAAGAAAAACTCAAGGAACATTAAATTGAAACAAGGACAGCTGAACCGCTATCCCTGTTCCTTATCTCCTAAAACATCACGTAATTTGTACAAAAGCTGTCGCAACCATTCTTACATGACTCGCAATTTGCTGTGCAGGTGCCACCACATACAAATCCTTCTACACATGTTGTACAGCGATTATTGCCTGGATTCATTTCGCTTAAATAAGATGTACATGATCCCAAACAATTACCATTCATACAAACACCATATGGTTCTGCAACATTTGGAGATAGATTATTTACTTCTTCAAAAAATAATCCGTTCATACCCTTTACCTCCTTCCTTCAATATTTACAAAAGGAAAACCTCTTTTGTAGCATATTCAACTCTCCATTGATCGCCTTTCTGATAATCCCATTGATATTTATTCGCTATCTTTTCCCACCAGGCGATCAACTCTGTACCAACCTCGTTCATATCCTTTTGAATTTGCTCTGCCAATACTTCTGCCGACATATCAATTCCTAATTCTTCACAACGATTGATACATTGTCCTACTTCACATAATGCACTCTTTCTAGTAAATAATTCCTTCACTTCTTCAAACTCTGTCTCTGATATCTTTCCTAACCGTTTCATCTCATTTTACCTCCCCACCCTCAACCTTACAATAATTTGCAGACGGAGTACAAATATCCCCTGTTGTCAAGATATTTTCATATACACATCTTCTACACTTCTCATTACTACATTGGCTGCATATTGGAGAAGCTTCTCTTCTACATACCTCTAATGGTAGTATCTCTTCCCCAATATCACAAATAGCATCTTCTCTGTTTTTAAATATTAAAAGCTGGGCAAATATATACTTTACCATTTGGAGCCACTGTAAAAGACTCCACCCCTGCATTACATTCCTGATATTTCTTACTTTCTATAAGCAAATTGCAAAATACCTTTTCTTTCTCTGCTATCTCCTTTATTCCAGCTAATTCATCCATATAAAGCATAATCTCTTTATCGCCCCAGGAACCCTCATTCACTTTGACAATATTAATAAAATGGTAGTACTTTGCCGCTTTCTGGAATAAAGCTTTCATATTTACAAGATTTTTCTTGCTTATTAATAAAATCAATGATTTTGTCCTGCAATCATCCTTATTTTCTTGAACTCGTAGTTCCTCTTCTGTATTCGCAATATGCAATATGGTTTCTAATTCTCCTGGAACATAATCCTCTGTTTCTGTTAAAAGCCTAAAATTAATATTTTTTCCTGCCAGCTGTTCATATTCCTCTGATAAATTTCCTAAAAATACCGGAATCATATTTTTTTCTTCTGCGTAAGCCAATGCTTTCTGAAATACCTTTACCGGCATCTTATCCGTTCCGTTTGGAACATAATTGCAGTGCGGTTTCATTTCCTCTGATAAAATAAAATAGAGATATTTTAAACCTGGTAATGACCAATTATATTGCCGATATTTACTTAATCTTCCTCTTTGATAAGGAGAGATTTCGCCTGTTACTTCCGAATATCGTTTCCAAAAGTACTGATTTGCCCTTACTTGTGCCTTTTGCATTTTGCAAATATATTTTGTTCGATGATAAACTGTCTTTCTACCAGAATCCTCATAGTTCATCCCTGCACAAGTAGCGCATCCACTGGCAATTTCACAATTTAAACACTCTTCATCACTAACCGACGCAATCGTCAATTTATCAAACGGCTTTAATTTTTCCTGACAAATTCCTGTCTCATAATTTCCTAACATAAAATCATTGTAGCTGGAACCTCTCAAGCAAAAATCTAAAAAACGGATACATGGATAAATATTCCCTTCAGTATCAAAGGTCATCATTCTGCCTGTTCCACAATAATTAGTTGATCTATCCGCCTCTCCTAACTGGTAGCCTACTACTGGATCAAAAAATCGAACAGAATATTTATTCCATAACTTATTTTCAATAATATAGTCCGCTAGTTCTTTTAATTGCCTTTCAAATATTATATCATCTCCAGGCTTCCATACATTCTCAAATACTACATTGGCAGAAACATAAGTAATACCAAGCTCCCATAAATGAATGACGCTTTCTTTTAGATAGCATAAATCCTCACTGGCAAATGTAACCTTTGTAAATTGTTTATAGGGAAACTGTTCCTGCCATAAAGGAATATTTTTAATAATTTCATCATAAGAACCGCTTCCATCTTTACGTACCCTTTGTAAATCATGTTTATTTTTTGTTCCATCCAATGTAATTGCTACATCCAGATGTCCTCTGTTTTTTTCAATATATTTTTGTACCTTTTCACTTCCATATAAAACCCCATTACTTCCAAGTATAAAACATATAATGGTTACGCCATGGATGACGTAGTGCATACTGTTTAATTTTGATATAGTCTGTTATTTTATCAATTAAATCCATTTCAATCGTAGGTTCTCCCCCAATAAAATTCCACACTACATTTTCTTTCTTTACTTCTTGGGCAAGTACAAAATCTACAATCTTTTTAGCTGTATCAAAACTCATAACCTTAAATTCGCTTTTATGTACCATATAACAATATTTACACCGCAAATTACAATCTTCTGTAATAGA
This sequence comes from uncultured Lachnospiraceae bacterium, assembly GCA_949155905.1. Taxonomy (GTDB): domain Bacteria; phylum Bacillota; class Clostridia; order Lachnospirales; family Lachnospiraceae; genus MGBC131033. The sequence goes on along the minus strand of CASCWU010000019.1, from coordinate 32,647 downwards.
TAAAGTAATGTCCTGGTAATCTCCATTATTAAATGGTTCTGGCATCCGTCCCATTAATAATTGTTCCATTATATTGTCCCCCTTTGTAATTTTTTCTTATCATACCATGATTATTAAAATTTTTTAAGGACATTATTGGTCGTAAACAAAATTTTTTAATTCATTTTCGACCAATAATGTCCTTCCTCCATTCAAGCAAACCTGCTACAATCATCCCATATCCAAACAAGACGGGGAATCTTTCGGATATAGTAGAGTGCAACGAAAAAAATCTACAAAAGAAAAAGAAAAGGTACAAACAAACTTCATACCTTTTCCTTTTACCGAATATACCTATGAGATAAAAACCCAAAACAACGACCTTTTCCTTTACAAAAAAATTACGTCAGGAGGACTTATTATGAAACTGAAAAAACACATGATGTCACTCGCCACACTTTGCTTTTGCCTGTTGACGCTGCTTCCTATCTTTCCGCCGCCAACAGCTCCTGATCCAAAACCACCAATCGGAATAGAACCAGAAAAACCACTACCGGATCCAAAGCAACCAGAACACCCAGAAGTGCCAGGAATAACGCCACAAGATGACAGAGGACGTCCTCCTAAAGTTTAATAAGCTGTATCCATTCCTGCCCATATACTTCTTCACATCGTTTTTTTGTACCTTCTGCTCTTACCTTTTGCTTTAACATAACATCCAACAAATAGCTTTTCAGGTACAGAGGCAAACATACCTCTTTTACTTTTTCCATAGATTCCCCATCCCGTGACAGCATCTGTTCCTTATCCCAAGCAATCCCATACAAAAAATCACTGATTATTGTCGCTTTTCCTATGTTACACGCCATCTTCATTTCTTTTTCCTTCATTTCTGTCGCCTCCTCATATCTCTTATCATTTCCGATATAACTTGCCAGATTATCAATCACCAGCAAATATGCATCCGCATTATACTCCAGCCGCATCCCTTCTTTTCGGTACTGAATAATATTCCTGGCAAAGCTTCCTGTCGGCTCCTTCCGAAAATGAACCAGATCTTCCATCTTAATTTCATATCGTTTTTTTACCTTCTGTAATAACTCTATCGCTCCTGCTCTGTCCCCAATCTCTTCTAACGTAATAGAAATACAATTTAAAATCTCTACTTCTGCTTTTGTCAGTGGCCACAGGCTAAGATCCACCCCTTCCGGTACCGTCAGATGAAGAGCCTCCCAGAGCCTGCGAATCTCCTCTTCCTTTGTAATCCTCCCAAACTCCAGGTCAATGACTGCCCGCTCCCGTTTTAAAAACTGCAGATTGATCCGATCTCTTGGATCCAGGCTTTCTTCCAGCTTTACCAGTTCCCTTTCCGCCGCCTCATATTCAAAGCTGGCCATTCTCCTTTCCAACTCGATAACCGCTAAATACAACGCATAGTCATCCGCCCGAATCACCGGATAAAACCGGCAGGTATCCGCTCCTAATCGCTCCATCAGCTGAGCAAACCGTTTCCGGTTTGGTTTTGTTTCCCCATGCTCAATCCTGCGGATGGTTCGCTCATCTTCTTTTTCCTTGATGCAAAGATCCTCCTGTGACAGCCCCAGGCTTAACCGCAGGCGCAGAATGCGTTCCCCTATCAGCTGCCCCCGATAAAAGCTTCGCAAAAGCGGATAAGGCTGTTCCTGGCTCCACAGCCATACCTCGTATTCCTGCCTTATCTCCTCGAATACCCATAACAATTTCCGATACAGTTCTGGCGACTCTCCCTGCGGAAGCAACACTCCATGCTCAAAGCCCAGCAGGGAAAGCTTCATCAGATTTTCCAGTCCGGCCGTCTGCTGTTGTTCCCGCAGACAGGCAATTCCTTTCTGACAAACCTCCAGCTCTTGATATTGTCCGTTTTCCGCCAGATTTCTGGCGAGCGCCAATACCACTTCCGGGTACAGAGGATTCAAACGCTTTTTATCCAAAAGACGCTGCTCTAAATAAGTCAAAAGCTCCTGATACAGAGAGCATCCCTCCTCCAAACGTCCCTGACAGCAGACATTCTCTGCCAATAAGACGATGATTGCCTGTTCCTGCTCTCCATAAAGATAATCCAGAAGCCTCTTTTGACAAAAATCAGGAACGGTCAGCCGAAGAATCTCTAACAACTCCTCCTCTAAATCCACAGGCTTTTTCTCCTGCCGTTTTGCAAAGCCGCATCCTAAAGTAATAGCCGCCCGGATATAGCGGATAAATTGCTCATGCAGCTTCTGATTACCTTCCGCCGGTTTCCCCTTCCTGCAGTCTGCCAGTTCTTTTTCATGTTCCCGCAGCAGCTCTTCCGTTCGTTTCCAGTCCTTATCCCAAAGCATCTGCAAGATTTCATTTCGCTGTTCAAACAGCACATATTCTTCCAGAGAATAGGTTGTGCCATACAGCTGCACCGATCCGCCCATCCGCTCCAGAAATATCTCCAGCATAAACCGATCCGGCTCCCGTTCACCATTTTCAAACCGCTGGTAAGTACGCTCATTACACAGCCCATAGCAAACCTCTTTTTCTGATAGATTCAGCGCCTCTCTTATACTTCTTAACAGCCTTCCGCTGATACTATTGTTTGTTTCGTCGTTGCTGTCGTTATTCTGTCTGTTTGCTTTTTCGTTATTTTCTCTGTTGCTATATTTTGTATCCAAGTTTTTTCCTTGTTTCATAAAGTACTTCCCCCTTTTCCTTATCAATAAAGCATCTCCCCTGTCAGCTCTGCCAATGTATTCTCCCCCCAGCTATAATTGGTCAGATAAACTCCTTTAAACAACTGGGAATACTCCTCCTTGCCGGAAAGATACTCATAAAGGTCGCATTCTACTCGTTCCGGAACAATCCGGCGTTTTCCGTCCACTGCTTCCACCACATCCGAAATCCCGTATTCCTCCAGGATATTTTTCAGCCGCAGCGCAACCTTCCGGTATCTGGCCAGAGTGACGGAGCTGATTGGCTCATCCTCCCACAAAAAACCAATGGCCTCCTCAGAGGATACATATCCACCCCGGCGATCTACTAAAAGGGCAAATAACTCCTTTGATTTTTTATTGCGGAAGGCAATCGGACGCTGGCCGACAAAGACGTCAAAATAGCCAAAGGTACGGATGGTCACTGCCTGTCCCTGAGCATTCTCCTTCTCTGGGACACCGCCGGAGCCTCCTTTCCCTTCCTCTATACGATAAAGCATAACATATCGTGGAGAAGAGCCGACCGGATGCTTAGGGGAACAGATCGCCTTGATACGCCGCTTTGTTTCAGATTTCAAATCCTGATAGAAAAATTCCGCTTCGCCGTTTTGCAGCAATTCTGCAAATTTGCCATAGGCCACCCTGCTGCGGGCAACAAATTCCTCTAGCGGCGTGCTTTGTTTCATCAAAGGCAGCCATTCCTCTGTTGTCAGTCCAAAAAATTCACACACATTATCGCTGGCATATAGCGGCGTCACCTGCTGATCGACTACCTCAAAGGCAGCGATTCCATCTGAAAAGTGCTGCACCAGCTCCTGCAGACTTTCCCTTAAAGAGCTGTTCTCTGTCCGTAAAAGTTCCGCTTCCTCAGCATCTGGAACACGCCTGCAGCAATACAGGCTGACTGCGCCGTCCATCTGCAGAAAAATTCCGCTGTAGAGCCGCACTCTTTCGTCCGAGGAATATGCCCGGTATGTAATCTGCGGCGGCTTTTCTCCCTCCTGACAAAGCCTCTTTTCACAAAATTCCCGAAAAAAACTGCGTACCTTTTCCCGTTCCTCTTCGATCACGGTATCGGCAATCCATTTTTCCGTCGCCTCTTCCATCTGCATCGTAATCTGCTCAAACCACTGAAAGCGTGGAGAATGGTTGCTGTAAAGACATTTTACGGTGTGAGAGCCAAGATCATAGGCAAATACTTTTTCGTATACATCCGTCAACGCCTTTAAATAGCGCTCTGTCTCATTGGAACGTCTGACCTGGTGGCGCTCCGTCATATCCATGCAGACGCTTTGAAATTCTTCGGCTCCCTGCTCATTGACACCTTTTGTCATCCAGCCAAACAAATGCGCCCTCGTTCCGTCGCAGCGAAGCACGGTCAACTCTCCCGCCAACGGCGTCCCGGCCGTATACACCCGGTTCAGATACAGAGCGAAGCGCCGTCTCTCCTCTATCGGAATCATCAGAAAAATATTTTCCTGAAACAGCTCCAGATAATCCAGTTCCCCCTCCGCAATCTTAGGAAAACGCAGAAATTCCTTCATCTGCTCGTTGAGATATGTCACCCTGGGCTGCTTTTCACAGGTATATTTTAAGCAGCCGCAGGGCATCGTTTCCTTTAAAAACTGCAGTTGATGGTATTCGTTTTTTAACGAAGTAATATCCGCCAGCACCGAATATCCGGCCAACATACCGTCCTCCTGCCGTCTGACCGTAATCGTATCGTGGACAAACAGCACCGAACCGTCTTTTTTTATCAGGCGGTATTCCAGCTCCTGTGTCTGTTCCCGCATGCCTAGCTGTCCAATCCACTGCTCATAACGTCCGCGATCCGCCGGATGCACCATCTGTCCATAGCGATCCTCTTTGCCGCTTAACAGCTCCTCTTTGGACATTCCTAACCGTTCGCACAGGTTTTGGCTTACATAGGCCAGACGAGGCGGATCGGAAAATAAGTACTGGTGAAATCCGGCGATAGCCTGATCGAATAACTCTGTCATTTGATTTGAGGTAGCTTTCTTATCCATTACAAACTGTATCCTTTCTTTACAAAAAGATGGGCAATAACTGCCCATCTTTCTATATGATAGCTCTGTTTTTGTTTCCATTCACTACATTTTATAGCTCTGTTTCTACTATAACACTCGGCTCCGGATTGTGCAACTACTTTATCCAGGCTATCATTCTGACATTAACTGCCTCTCTCTTTCTTGCAAACGAAATTCAAAATCGGAAATTTTTTACAAAAAAAATAGTTTAAAAAAAGGATATGCGCTCTGCCACATATCCTTTTTTCTTACACAATTTTCTTTTCTTACACACTTTTCTTTTCTTATACAATTTTTTTACACAATTTTTTCCTTATACGATACGGAACCTGCCCCTTTTTCAAAGAGAAGCCTGACGACGCAGCTCCCCTTTTTGTATCTTTCCGCTGATGGTCTTTGGCATCGTCTCCACAAACTCCACTATCCGCACCCATTTATATTCCGCCAGCTTTTGGTTGCAAAATTCCCGGATTTCCAATTCCATTTCCTTGCCTGGCTCATAGCCTCCGCGCAGCAAGATGATCGCTTTGATCGCCTGGCCGCGCAGGGTATCCGGCACCCCGATGACGCTGCATTCCCAAACGGCCGGATGCTCTAACAGGACATGCTCAATTTCATAAGGCCCGACGCGAAAGCCCCCTGTTTTAATAATGTCGTCAAAGCGTCCGTGAAACCAGTAAAGACCGTTTTTATCCCGATACGCTGCATCGCCGGTATGATATACCCCATCCCGCCATACGTAACGGTACTGCTCCTCATGATCCAAATAGGCAGTTAAAATGCCCGGCTGCTTTCTATGTTCCGTCGGAATGCCCTCCGCCGGAAGGATCACGACCTCTCCAATTTCGCCGTCTGCCACAGGGTTTCCCTCCCTGTCGCGAAGCTCTATCTGGTAAAAGGGCGATGGTGTCCCCATAGAGCCTGCCACTGGTTCACTGCCCCGGAAATTTGCCATCAAAAGCGCCGTTTCGGTCTGTCCATAGCCCTCACAAAGCGAAAGACCGGTCTGTTCTGTAAACCTTCTGAACACCTCCGGGGAAAGCATTTCTCCTGCAGTAGAGGCATGGCGCAGGCTTGGCATTGGAGGAAGCCCCTTCCGTACCAGATAACGATACACCGTCGGCGGTGCGCAAAAGGATGTCACCTGATAACGATTGATCACCGCAGTTAGCTGTTTTGGCTCAAAATTATCAAAATCGTAGACCATTACGGCACTGCCGACAAGCCACTGGCCGTAAAGCTTGCCCCAGGAGGCCTTTGCCCAGCCGGTTTCCGCCACGGTAAAATGCAGCCCATTTTCCTCTGCCTGCTGCCAGTATTTTGCCGTCACAATATGCGCCAAGGGATACGTAAAATCATGAATAACACCCTTTGGATCGCCCGTCGTGCCGGAAGTAAAATAAAGCAGCATCGGATCATGTGCTGCTGTTTCCCGCCGTACAAACGTCGCAGAGGCTTTTGCCATCTCCCTGGTCATATTCCGGAACCCTGCAACCTCCCTTTGCACACACCATAATCGAATCGCTGTCATCCCCCCATCTGACACCGACGCCTGCTCCTCTTTCGCTAAAGCAATCTTTTCCAAAGCCGCCTGAATTTTCTCCGGCACCTCATTCTGCCAGGTACAAAGCACCGCATCGGCCTTTGACGCCTGAAGGCGGTAGGCAAAATCCGCCACGGTCAGCATATGAGTAGCGGGAATCATGGTCACTCCCAGCTTATGCAGGGCAATCGCGGCAAACCAGTATTCATAATGACGCTTGAGAACCACCATCACCCGGTCGCCCCGCCTGAGTCCTGCCTGATAAAATACATTCGCCATCTGATTGCTGTATGCTTTGATCGCGGCAAAGGAAAACACATGCTCCTCCTGCTCGGTATTGCACCAGATCATCGCGGTTTTCTCCGGTTCTGTCTCGGCAAGGACGTCAACGACGTCATATCCAAAGTTAAAATTCTGCGGGTAATCCAAGGTAAAGCTTATCAGCCGCCCGTTTTCATCCAGCCGTTCCTGACAGTACTTTTGATAAAGGCTCATAGACATCCTCCTAGCTTACGGAAACGCTCATAACGCTTCCCCACCAAATCCAAATCGCCGGACAACGTACTTAGCTCCTCGGCTAACAGAGTACGGATACGGTCATAAAATTCCTTTTTTCCGATGTCCTTTTCCGAAAGGATGCGTTCTACGATCCCTAAGCCTTTCGCATCCTCCGCCGTAAGCTTCAGACTGGCAGCGGCTGCTTCTGCTTTTGAGGCATCCTTCCAGAGAATGCTGGCGCACCCTTCCGGGGAAATCACAGAATAGACTGCATTTTGCAGCATCCACACCCGATCTGCCACGCCTAGAGCCAAGGCTCCTCCGCTGCCGCCCTCTCCGATCAGAATCGAAATAACCGGTACGCAAAGAGTCGATAGCTCCATCAAATTTTCTGCTATCGCCTGCCCCTGCCCCCGTTCCTCGGCTCCTACCCCGCAGTAAGCGCCGGACGTGTCAATCAGGCAGATCACCGGCCTGCCGAACTTCTCGGCCTGCTTCATCAGCCGCAGCGCCTTTCGGTAGCCCTCCGGATGCGGCGCACCGAAATTCCTCCAGGCACGTTCCCTAGCGGTATGCCCCTTTTCTATTGCAATCACTGTCACCGGACTGCCGTTTAGACGGGCAATCCCGCCTACTACCGCCGGATCATCCCGGTAGCGGCGATCTCCGTGAAATTCGATAAAGCCCTTAAAAATTGCATGAATATAATCTACTCCTGTCGGCCTTTTGCCGCTGCGAACCAGCTTTACCCGGTCATATGCCATTCCTGCTCCACTCATTGCTTTTATGCTTCCTTCCTTTGCACAAATTTCCTTATATCCCGCCATGCAGGCTCAAAAGTTCCGCCAACTGTTTCCTTTGGGCAGAGCGGCTGACAATGCTGTCGATAAAGCCATGCTCTAGTACAAATTCCGATTTCTGAAAATTGTTTGGCAGAGATTTTTTCGTGGTCTGCTCTATGACCCGCCTTCCGGCAAAGCCTACCGTTGCTCCTGGCTCCGCCAGAATAATATCCGCTTCCATGGCAAAGCTTGCTGTCACACCGCCTGTTGTCGGATCGGTTAAGACCGCCAGATATAACAGACCCGCATCGCTGTGCCGTTTGATTGCCGCACTCGTTTTGGCCATCTGCATCAGAGATAAAAGCCCCTCCTGCATTCGGGCGCCGCCTGATACGGTAAAGCCGATCACCGGAAGGCGATGCACTGCTGCATATTCAAACAGTGAGGTGATTTTTTCTCCTACTGCACTTCCCATGCTTCCCATCATGAAATAAGGCTCCATGACAAACAAACAGCAGGGATGCTTGCCAATCCTGGCAGTCCCGCAGATAACAGCCTCTTTCTCTCCGCTGGCGGCACGGACGGTTTCCGCCTTATCCTGATAGCCTGGGAAATTTAAGGGATTCCCTGCCTTCCAATCGGTATACAATTCCTCAAAGCTGCCCTTATCCACCAGCATTTTGATCCGCTGACGAGCCTTCATACGAAAATGATAGCCGCAGGAGCAGACCAGATCATTTGCCCAAAGCCGGCTTAACGGAATATCCTTATGGCAGTTTGGGCAATTCTTTTCCGGTTCTCCCTCGTCCTGCTGGACGGGAGCTGCCATCCTGCCTCCCTCCTCCAGCTTGTTTTTTGGTTTTAAAAACTTGATGAAAGCCATTGTGTCACCTATTTCCCATAAAAGTCAGATCGTAGCTGCCGGATGAAAACCGCTCATCTTCTACGATCTGCAGCTGCTCCTCTATATTTGTCTCAATACCGTCAATCACTAGCTCACAAAGCGACGCTCGGAGCTTGCGCAGCGCCTCTTCCCTTGTTTTGGCATAGACGATCAGCTTCCCTAAAAGGGAGTCGTAATACGGCGACACCACGGTTCCCTCTACTAAGCAGGTGTCAAACCGTACCGACGGGCCGCCTGGTACATGAAGCATCCGCAGGGTTCCGCAGCCGACCGCATTGATCCTACATTCGATAGCCGCTCCCTGGAGACGGATATCCTCCTGCGTAAAAGACAGCGGAATCCCTGCCGCAATCCGAATCTGCCACTTTACCAGATCATATCCTGTCAGCATTTCTGTCACGCAATGCTCCACCTGCAGCCGGACATTCATCTCCATAAACCAGAAATTTCCGCTCTGATCAAGGAGAAATTCCAACGTCCCTGCTCCGACATAGCCGATCCTTTGTATCGCCTCTGCTGCCTGTCTCATCAGCGTCTCCCGTTGCTTCTCTCCTACCGCCGGAGAAGGAGTCTCTTCGATCAGCTTTTGATTGCGCCGCTGCAAGGAGCAATCGCGATCTCCCAGGCAAACGACATGCCCCTCCTCGTCCGCCAGCATTTGCAGCTCGACATGGCGAGCCGGAAAGATATACTTTTCCAGATAAACGCTGCCGTCTCCAAAGGCGGCCAGAGCCTCTCCAGAAGCCTGGCCATATGCCTCCCTTAGTTCCTCTGCTTCCCGAATCAGACGGATTCCCCGCCCTCCTCCGCCTGCACAAGCCTTTAGCATCAGCGGATAGCCCATCTGCTCTGCTGCTTTTTCTGCCTCTTCTACCGAGGAGAGCGCCCTCGTGCCAGGAATCACCGAAAGCTTGCTTCCTCCTATCAACTCCTTTAAGGCTGCCTTATCGCTCAGGCGCTCCATGCTCTCCGGCTCCGGACCGATAAATACCAGTCCGTTTTTCCGGCAAAGCCTGGCAAAATGGGCATTTTCCGAAAGGAAGCCATAGCCTGGATGAATTGCCTGGGCTCCTGCCAGAATCGCCGTACTGATGATCTGGGTTTCGTTTAAATAGCTTTCGGAGGCTTCTGCGCCGCCGATGCAATAGCTTTGATCGGCTAATGCTACATGAAGGGCATTGCGATCCGCCTCGGAATAGACGGCTACCGTAGCGACGCCCATTTCCTTGCAGGCTCGTATAATACGGACGGCGATTTCTCCCCGATTGGCAATCAATATTTTTGAAAACATAAGCTATTCTCCCGTTATGGCAAAGGAAAATTCTCCGGCCACACAGAGCCTTTCCCCTACCCTCACTGTCCCCTCTGCAAAATAAAAGGGATGCTTTGACCGCTTGATATAACAGGACGTTTCTACCTTATCTCCTACTCCGACCGGAGAGCGGAATTTGACATTGTTTAATCCGGTATAGGCCGGAAGCTGTCCTTCCTTTAATATGTCCTTCATCAGCACGCAGGCCGTTTGTGCCAGCATTTCACAAAGAATCACTCCCGGCACCACCGGATGTCCCGGAAAATGTCCTTCCAGGAAAAATTCATCGCCGCGAACGATATATTCTCCCGCGGCAATACCATCCGCTTCCTCTACCCGATCCAAAAGCAGCATAGGCTCCCTGTGAGGCAATATCTGTTTGATTTCTTCTCGGTTCATAAAAACGCCTCCTCATCTGCCTGCCCGTTTTATCTGGAACAGCTCCGTGCCGTACTCTACAACCTGACCGTTCGTCACACACACCTGGGCGATCACACCGTCCTCTTCTGCCACAATTTCATTCATCAGCTTCATCGCCTCTATTAAACAAAGCACCTGTCCCTTTTTTACTTCGTCGCCTACCGACACATAAGGAGCGGCATTTTCTGCAGGTGCAGCGTAAAAAATACCCACCAGAGGAGAACGGACAGCTCTATGGCTTTGATCGATAGCTCCTGCTGATTCTCCCTCGCCCTGCTTCCTTAAAATACTTCCTTCCCTGGAATTGCCGCTTCCCTGAGGAATGTTTCCCTGAAGCATGCCTCCTCCAAGCACCTGTTCTGCAAAAGAAGCCGCAGGCATCCGCTCTAGGCGCACCTTTTTATTGTCCTCTGTGATCTCCAGGCCGGTCAGCCCCATCTCCTGCATCAGCTCTGCATAATTACGGATATCTGTTTCGTTCATTGCTTATACCTTTCTAAAAGCCAGACAAGCGTTATGGCCGCCAAATCCCAGAGAATTGGACAGCGCTAAATCAATGTCTGCTTTTACTGCTTTATTCGGCACATAGTTCAAATCACAAGCCTCATCCGGCTCCACCAGATGAATCGTCGGAGGAAGAATCCCTTCTTTTAGAGCAAAGAGACAGGCCATTGCCTCGATTGCCCCGGCAGCTCCGAGCATATGTCCGGTCATGGATTTTGTAGAGCTGACATAGGCTCCCTTTGCAGCCTCCTCTCCCAATGCCTTTTTAATCGCCATCGTTTCCAACACATCATTCATTGGTGTACCGGTTCCATGAGCATTGATATATACCATTTCGCCTTCCTGATAGCCGGCCTCCTTCATCGCGTCGGTCATCGCCCGCGCGCCTCCTCTGGCCTCTGGATGTGGCGCCGTAATATGGTAGGCATCGCAGGTAGAACCATAGCCGCATACCTCTCCGTAAATGTCGGCACCTCGTTTCCTTGCATGCTCATATTCTTCTAACACCAACGCTACTGCCCCTTCTCCAATCACAAAGCCGCTTCTGCGCTTGTCAAACGGCAGCGAAGCTGCATCGGGATCTGAGGAGGTAGACAAGGCCTGCATATTGACAAAGCCTGCCACCCCAGACGCACTGATCGAGGCCTCCGCACCGCCGCTGATCACGGCATCCGCATAGCCGTGACGAATCAGACGCATCGCCTCTCCTATTGCATGAGAGCCAGAGGCACAGGCGGTTACGGCAGGCATCACAGAGCCTCGGCAGTCATGGCGGATCGCAATCATGCCGGATGCCATATTCGCGATCATCATCGGAATAAACAGGGCAGAAACCCGACGCGGTCCCTTTTCCATCAGCTTACGATATTCTTTTTCAAACGTCGTGATACCGCCGATTCCTGTGCCGAACCATACCGCAAAGCGCTCCGGCTCTACAAATCCCTCAATCCTGCTTTCCTCTACTGCCTGCGCGGCTGCTGCCACGGCAAGCTGCGTATAACGATCCGTACGCAGCACATCGTTAACCTCCAGATACTCCTTTGGCTCAAAGTCCTTTACCTCTGCACCCAGCTTTGCTTTATATTCGGTCGTATCAAACAACGTAATCGGTGCAATTCCGTTTTTTCCGGCCTTTAAGCCCTCCCAGGTCGTCCTCGTATCGTTTCCCAAAGGTGTCACTGCACCGATTCCGGTTACGACGACTCTTTTCTCTTCCCTTATCATCCTTTTCCTTTCTGCTCTCTTCCTTTTACTTTACCATTCCAACGTCTGTATTTACATCACTGTTCCAGCGTCTATATTTACATCGCTGTTCCAGCGCCTACATTTACATCGCCATTCCGCCGTCTACGCGAATTACCTCACCGGTAATGTATCCGGCCGTTGCCAGAAAGGCCGCAGCCTCCGCTACGTCCTCCGCCGTTCCTATCCTGCCTAGCGGAATTTTTTGCAAAAGAGGATTATCCGCCTGTCCTTCGGTCATATCTGTCGCAATAAACCCAGGAGCAACCGCATTGCAGCGGATTCCGCGGGAGGCCAGTTCCTTCGCCACGGATTTTGTCAGACCAATCAGTCCGGCCTTAGACGCAGAATAGTTGCTTTGCCCGGCATTTCCGGCTAATCCGGAAACCGAACTGATATTGATAATACAGCCCTCCCGGTTCTTTAAAAACAACCCGGTAAGATGACGAATCAAATGAAACGCGCCCTTCAGATTCGTATCCAGCACTGCGTCAAAATCCTCCTCCTTCATTCTGGCAATCAGTCCGTCCCTCGTGATTCCGGCATTGTTGACAAGGATCTGCACTGTACCAAAGTCTGCCTTTATCTGCTCTACGGTTTCCTTTACAGCGTTAAAATCCGACACATCACATTGGTATGCTCTGGCGGTTACGCCGTAATCCTTCCGGCAGGTCTTGCAAACGCTCTCTGCTGCCTCCGTATTCCCGGCATACAGTACCGCTATATCTGCCCCTAAGGAAGCAAGCTTGCGGGCAATCGCTGCACCGATTCCTCTCGAACCACCTGTAACAACTGCTGTTTTCTCCTTTAACATCCTTCTACCTCCGCCAGATAATCGGTCAGGCTGTACGCTTTCACATCGGTATCTATTTTTTTCATCATATTCGTTAAGGTTCTTCCAGGCCCCAGCTCCACAAAGGTACGGATTCCGTCGGCAATCATCTGACGGATCAAATTCTCCCATAAAACTGGGCTGGCAATCTGACCAGACAGCAGTTTTATCACACGATCCAAATAACCAGGGTCTGTCTTATCCGGGTAGCGCTCTGCCGTTCGGTTAGAATAAAGCGGAATGCTTCTCTCTGTCACCTTCACTTTGGCCAACGAGGAGGCAAATTCCTCTGCTGCCTGTTTCATAAACGGAGAATGGAATGCGCCTCCTACCTTTAAAGGCACTACTCTTCCTCCCATAGTCCGAACCTCTCTCAGAAAGTCTTCCATCTGAGCAGCAAGCCCGGAAACCGTGATCTGCCCCGGACAGTTATAATTGACCGGATATAGATCGGAATACCTTGCGCAGCATGCCTCTACCTGCTCCTTAGAAAGCCTGAGTACGACCGCCATTCTGGTCTCATATTGCTCTGCTGCCTGCTGCATTAACTCTCCTCTGCGGCATACCAGGCGAAATCCTGTTTCCATTTCAAACAGACCACTTATCGTTGCCGCTGCCACCTCTCCCAGAGAAAAGCCTGCCACAGCCGCCGGAATAACACCCTTGCTGAAAAGTACCTCTGCTGCTGCCAGTTCAAAGGCGAACAGACAGGGCTGTGTATTTCTTGTTTCCTTTAGTTCCTCCTCCGTGCCAAAAAAGCATTGCCTGGATGTAGCAGGGCGGATTGCGTCGCAGCGTTCATAGACTGCGGCTGCTGCCGGATAAGCTCTGACCAGCTCCTGCCCCATCCCTGGGTACTGGTCTCCCTGGCCGGAACATAAAAATGCTAATTTCTGATCCATTGTGATGCCCTTTGGAGAATCGGCTCTGCCTCCTCCATAACCTCTCTTACAATTTCAGCCGCCGGCTGTTCCTTTTTTACCATAGCGGCAACCTGCCCGGAGAGAAAGCATCCATATTGATTGTCTCCCTCCTGCACGGCGATACGAAGCGCTCCGGCGCCCAGCTCTTCCAGCTCCTCATCCGGCATACTGCTATATTCTGCCTTGGCATATGACCTGGCAAACGGTGTCCGCAGGCTGCGAACCGGATGCCCCAGCCGCTTTCCTGTCACCATGGTACACAGATCCGTTGCCTTTAAAATCTTTTCCTTATAGGAAGGATGGATCTGGCATTCCTCAGCGCTCAAAAACCGTGTCCCCATCTGCACCCCGCAGGCGCCCAGCATAAATGCTGCTGCTACGCCCCGGCCGTCTGCAATCCCTCCTGCTGCCAGAACCGGCAGATGTGTGGCATCGCAGATCTGAGGCACCAGCACCATCGTCGTCAGCTCTCCTACGTGACCGCCGCTCTCTCCTCCCTCTGCAATCAGCGCCGACGCTCCCAGCCTAGTCATCAGCTTCGCCATTGCCACGGAAGCCACCACCGGAATCACCTTGATACCTGCCGCCTTCCATGCCTCCATGTACTTGGCCGGGTTGCCTGCGCCTGTCGTAACCACCTCTACCCGTTCCTCTGTAACGACCTGTGCAACCTCGTCGGCATACGGACTCATCAGCATAATATTTATCCCTATCGGGCATGCTGTTTTAGCTCTGGCCGCCGCGATCTGCTCCCGTACATATGCGCCTGGCGCATTACCGGCCGCAATAATCCCCAGGCCGCCGCCAGCCGAAACTGCCGCTGCCAGCCTTCCGTCTGCAATCCAGGCCATTCCGCCCTGAAAAACAGGATAACGAATCCCTATCAGCTCACAAAGCTCTGTTCGTATCATTGCCTTAGCCCTGCTTGCTCTGAATAAACTTATCCAGATCCTCTACCGTCTCCACCTTTTGATCCAGTTCGATCTCCATACCAATCTCATCCTCCAAATTCATCAAAAGCTCCACCGTATCCAGAGAATCAATCCCCAGCTCAGAAAAGGTGCTGCTTGGCTTTACTGCGGCTACGTCGCAGCCGGTACGCTCCGAAATAATTTTTGCTATCAAATCAAAATACATGTTATACTTCCTCCTGTTTTTTCTTTTCCATTTTTCTTCTACATTTTCTTTTTTGCATTTTTTGTATACCCGCTTGTCGGGGATATACTCGCTTGTCGGGGATTATCATACAACAGACGGTGTTCCTTTTGGATACCAGGAGAGTTCCTGCAGCGTTCCACTTATCGGAAACGGCAAAATCATTTATCCCTTCCTACACTTCCGGGGGGATACACACGATATGGCTCAGGAGGAAAAAATAAAATTAAAAAAGGACGCCACAGATTTTACAATCGTGGTGTCCTTCCTATCAATAGAGCCTTTCTACAATATCATCTATTTCCCTCATATATGGTTCTATATCCTTCTGCAGATGACCTTCTTTACAGGCTCTTGCGATTGCCATATGGTCTGGATTTGAACGTTCAAATTCAGGAAGCTTTAATTTATTTAATATGTGTGCAGAAATACTAGTCGGATTCATGTAACTTTTTACACACTTGGCAATTAATGTAGAACTAAGTATACCGCATATATAATACGCTTCCATTTCATCGTCTGTACTAATATACATGACTTTTTCATTCGGAATAATTACTTTATTTCCAAGAAATTGATCGTTTACACTGCCAATCACTGCACAGACAAACTCCGATGCAATATACTTCCAGACTACTTTATATGTTGAAAAGGTATATTCCCCAATCCTCAATATGGCATGAAATTCTTTTTCCTGAATTTCCCTTTCCCATCCGGCAAAGCCCTTCCGTCCATTCAGGCTATCGCGAAAATCCTCTAAGTACGCATATGTCTTGGGACACAACTCTTTTATTTCTGTTTGGGGAACCGGCCACATTTTGGTTTCCTCTGTGTGCGGACATAACAAATACGTATCATACATCGTTTCCCACTTTTTCACATTACTTCCTTTTAACATTGGATATACATGTTCCTTCTCAATGGTGGTTACAATGTGTTTTACTTTTCTTTTTGCCCTTTCTGTAACATTTTCTACTTCAATATCATTATCGGCAGAAGATACGATATTTAACCAGTAAACTGCATTAGCTCCTCCTGTAAAAACGCCCGTTCTTGCCCGATAGCTGTTGGTTCCTAATACTTTTTTCATCTGAACTAAATCGGATTCAGGAGCAGTCATCCAAATGGAGGTTTTATCCTCCGCAATAGCAGGCATTGCCATCTGATTTATTTGTGTGACTTGACTTTTGACCTCTCTTAATTCCGAATAGGTATGAAAAGAAACTCTTTTTACATCGTCTCTTTTTTTCCAAAAAACATACGGAACCGGATACATTGTTTCGTAGCCTTTCCTTAAATAAAGTAAGGCAGTACTATTAGTAGCATTATCAAAAGCCTTTATGCTAGATAAATCATCCACCTGTAATACTTGTAGGTCATAGCTGTCTCTCACTCGAAACCTTCTAAAACCAACTCCGTTTTGTGCTGATTTAAACACCCCCTGCCGAATCACAAAAGCTAATATACCTCCCTCCTTTAAAAATTTGTCAATCACCAAATATGTAATCAATACAGAAATATCCTCTTTGGAAAAGCTCAGGTCACGGCCTTTTGCATAAAACAGTTGATAATCTATCCACAAATTCTGCGTACTTTTCCTGTATTTTTCAGGCATATATTCCCAATTAACCCAAGGCGGATTCCCTACAATAATGTCCGACTTCCTCATGCTAACCACCTTTTTTCTGTCTGATTCCATAGAAGATTGAATGGCGGCTACAGGATTTCTGCCTTTCAGAAAATCTGTTTCTTCTATTGCTGTAATTTCCTCCTCTACCCGAATAATATCCGCATGATAAATAGGAATCTCCATCTGAGTATGATTATCTAGCATATCAATAACAGATAATAAATAATTCGTTTTTGCTGTCAAAACAGCCAAAGGATTTATGTCAACACCAAAAACTTTTTCGACAATATTTTCCAGAGAACACCCCCGTTTTCTTTTTTCTGCAATCGTTTTAAAAAGAAATGTTCCTGAACCGCAGGTTGGATCCAGAAATTGCAAATCCTCTACCCTTCCGCTAAATGGAATTGCATGAGATAATGCTTCCTCTGCTAACCAATCAGGTGTATAGTATTCCCCTAAGGCATGTCTAAGCTCTTTTGGAATAATGGATTCATACATTTGCTTAATATAATCATAATTATTATTTCTTGCAAAATCTTCTAAAGAGATAATGCTTTGATAAGACGCTATACTGACAATAATATCATTTATAATTTCCTGAAACCCATTTTCTAATTCAAAGACAGGCCAGCAATACCAATCCGGACTGCAATAATTTATAATTCCATGCTTATCCGCAAAATTACCCAGAATCAATTCCTGAAAAGAAGCATCACTGCTCTGCTTTTCCCCTAAAATAAAATTCATCATTCCTTTTACCAGAATACTAAAATAGGTTTGGATAGAATAAAACAAAAGCAACGTAGCTTCCATATAATTTTCCTCTTGAGCAGGAATTTCATATCGGAATAAGATCTCTTCTATATTTAATTTACTATTACTGGAAAGATTTGTTTCAATCTCTCCATACATATATTGAAAATTTTCTTTCCAAGCTTTTAAAATAAAAGCTGTTTTTTCTGTTGGTCTATTGAGAATTTCATAAATTTGCCGTATACTATCATTGGATTTTTTTCTCATATCCGAATGAGCGTTTTTTAAATCCGCACATAACATATATAAGTCTAACATAGTACTGATACCTCCACTGTACAATAGATATTTATATTGTACAATGAAAGTTAAAATATAGCAAGCCTAAGGAGGAAATTTTTAAATGAATAAGCTGGAAGAATTTTGGTATTGTGTTGCCTCACAAGAAGATTTGCCACTATATAAAGGTCAGGAAATTAGTTCGGATTCTTGTATCAGATTAATCGACTTTATCGAAAAATACAAACAACAACTAGGAAATGCAGCACCTGAGGTTATCCTTCATAATATAATTCTTGATAATCCATCTGTCCTTTCAGATATAAGAGTACTGGTAGGTGTATCCGATAAAAGGTTATATCTTGATTTGACATATTTAGCCAATGTTTATTATTCCTCTGATCATACAAGATTTGTTCCGGAGCCAAGGGAACATCTTCTAAAGCATGATACAAAATATTTTATCAGACTTTTAACATCTTCTCCCAAAAAAGAAGAGCTTGTCATGGAACTCACAAAGTATTTTGAAAAAAAGGGGCTGATAGATATACTTAACACTTTTGCATCGCTGACAAGAGAACAAATAATTCCTATCTTTAACAATTTAATCGCCCCGAAAGAAATCCAGCAAATGCAGGCAAAATACAGAGGACATGGTGCAGAACAGGCATTTGCTCAAATAATAACTGCCTGTGGATTAAAAATTATTCCAAAAAATAAAGATACGGATCCAATGGCTGGCTACGATCCCAATGTTGATCTTTCTACAATGGCAGTTATGCAAAAAGATAAAAACAACCAAAATTGTCATAGTTTTGATTTAATTATCACGGATGACAATTCTCGAATCAGGGTACTTATTCAATCCTTAATTCATTCCTCTGACCCAGGTCAATATGGAGTAAATAAGTCCGATGAAACTATTGAGATACAAAAACGGATTCGTGCCTACAATAATAAATTAAAGAGCGACCATTTGGTCTATTTATTAGGATCCGTTGACGGAGTCGGTTTTAGTGAAAATCCCAGCGGAACAATTATAAAAATGTTAGATGCCTTTGATGATTTTTTTCAAATTCATACACTTTTTAAGATTCCTGTATTTCTTCAGAAAATTGGCATGATAAATACTGTTAAAGGGATCATCTTTGATACACAGTATTTTGACAAGCATGCAATAAAACATTTTGTTGATACCTATTTAATCCCTGCCGGAATTCTGAATTTAACCGGACAGTCTGTTTTTGGTTCAAAGGTTATAGAAGCTGGAAAGGCACTTGTTGTTTTTAAATAAGAAAGCAAAACATATACATTACATAAACGGCCATACCCGAATCTTCTTACTCAGGTATGGCCGTTATTTTTATTATTATGCCTCCGAAATATACCCATGCTCTACCTGTATCACACAGGTATACCGTTCGTCCTCCTCCCGCACCCTTGCAATCACCTGCTGCCGTATTAAATCGGCGTGTTCCTTCTGCTCATGTGGCAGCGTCATATCGAAAATCAGGTTGATTTGATGGACGCCATTGACGATCCTCAGGTCATGGATCGAACCATGCGGTTCAATCTCCTTCACGATTTCATTGATCCGGTTCTTTAAATAGGTCAGCCGTTCATCATGAACAGCAATCGGGTCCATATGGATCACCAGAAGAATCCCCAAATCCTCCATCGCATTCCGCTCAATCATGTCGATTTCCTCATGGATATCTTCCATATTCGAGTCATTGGCCACCTCTGCATGAATCGTCGCCATCAGCTTGGTCGGTCCATAATTATGGACAATCAAATCATGCGTCCCATAAACACACGAATAACTCTCCACATAGTCCGTCACTTTCCGGTAGACCTCCATCGGAACCGCCTCCCCCAGCAACGGCTCAAGAGTTTCCTTAATGATCTTGATTCCGGCAATCATAACAAAAACCGAGACAATCACACCCATAAAGCCATCTATCTTTAAACCTGTGACATGCCCTATCACCAAGGACAGCACCGTAGCCCCGGTAATGCAAACGTCGCCAAAGGAATCTGCTGCCGTAGCCTTTAAGACAGTAGATTGGATACGGTTTCCCAATGTCCGGTTAAATACCCCCATCCAGATTTTTACTGCAATCGGAATACAAAGAATCAGCACGGTATACCAGGAAAAGGCAACCTCCTGCGGATGCCAGATTTTATCGAGGGAACTTCCAAAACAAGAAAAACCGACCTGCAGCACCAAAAAGGCGACTGCCAGTCCGGCAATATATTCATAACGTCCATGCCCGAACGGATGCTCTTTATCTGCCGGACGCTCTGCCAGCTTTACTCCGACAAAGCTGATAACCGAAGACGCAGCATCGGAAAGGTTGTTGAAGGCATCAGCAATGACGGAAATACTATGTATTAAAATGCCGACCAGAACCTTTATCGCAAATAAAAAAAGGTTGCAGCAGACGCCGACCAGACTTGCCATCACACCGTACTTCGTCCGTACTTTTGCATTTTCTACGTTCTGATAATCCTTTACAAACCATTTTACCAATAAATTTGTCATGCTTCCTACCCCTTTTTCCACGGCACTCCTAAGAGTGCCTTCTTTGCTATTGCTTTCTTGCAGCATTGGCATTCCTTTATTATATTCACTTTTTATCCGTTATGCAAGAATTTTTCAAAACTCCTTGTTTTATCAGATTTTTCCATAGATCTTGACAGTCTGCCCGGAATCGTGTAGAATTAACCTTGTATACCATAAGGAAGTAACACTTTTTCAAAGTGACATTCCAAAGGGATACATACTATATTATAATTTAGGAGATGATGTTTTGGACCCCAGTGGCGCGATAGCGATAGGCATGCCAGCAGCGGCTGGCGTAAGTATGGCAATCAGCACAGGTGATGTGATCAGTATCGTGATACTGATCATTCTGGTATTGCTGTCAGCATTCTTTTCATCCTCGGAGACTGCTCTGACGACTGTCAATAAGATCCGAATCCGCAACCTGGCCGAAGACAAGGTAAAAAATGCGGACTTGGTTGCCAAGCTGTCAGAAGATCCGAACAGGCTGCTCAGTACCATCTTAATCGGTAACAACATTGTAAATCTCTCGGCTTCCGCCTTGATGACGACCTTTGTCGCCAATCTATTCGGCAGTTGGGCTGTTGGTATCGGTACTGGTCTTTTGACCATTATTGTTTTGATTTTCGGTGAAATCGTCCCGAAAACGGCTGCTACTATCCAGGCAGAAAAGATGGCGCTTCGTTATGCCAAGGTGATTTATTTTCTTACCAAACTTTTGACCCCGGTGATTGCCGTTTTAAACGTCATATCCAGTGTCATTATGAAAATCATGCGCATTGACGCCAAAAAACCCCGCCTTCAGATTACAGAAGACGAGCTGCTGACGTTAGTAGAGGTCAGCCACGAAGAGGGCGTAATCGAAAACGAAGAGCGACTGATGATTACAAACGTGGTGGATTTCGGAGATTCCCTGGCCAAAGATGTCATGGTTCCCCGTATGGAGATGAGCGCTGTCCCGGACGATATCAGCTACAACGATCTGGTGGCTATGTTTGAAAAGGACAAGTATTCCAGACTTCCGGTCTACAGCGAATCCATCGACAATGTAATAGGCGTCGTACACTTAAAGGACGTCTGCTTCTATCAGGGGAACAAGAAGGAATTCAAGGTGACGGATTTTCTCCGCGACGCTTATTTTACCTATGAGTTCAAGAAAACCTCGGAGCTGCTAATCGAGATGCGGCAGGCCACGTATTCGATGTCAATTGTGTTAGACGAATACGGCGCTACGGCCGGATTGATTACCCTAGAGGATCTTTTAGAGGAAATCGTAGGTGAAATCCGCGATGAGTACGATGCGGACGAGGAGGACGATATCCAGGAAACCGGAGATCACGAATATGTCGTTTCCGGTACTACCAAGCTGGATGACTTCAACGAATTTTTCGACACCCACCTTTCCTCAGATGATTATGATTCCATTGCCGGACATGTAATTGGATTGTTCGAGCATCTTCCGGCGGAGGGTGAAACGATTGCCGACGGCAGGATCACCTTTACCGTAGAGGCGGTAGATAAAAACCGGATTGACAAGCTTCATATCCTGGTCAGCCCTGAGGCATCGGAGTTTGAGGAGGAGGACAAAAGGCATCGGGAAGAACTGGATTCGGCCAGTTAATAAATGAGATAAGGCAGAGCCTGGAGTCCGCTCCTGCTCTGCCTTTTTAATGCACAGAGCCGCGTAAGGAAATTTTGCCGCTAGGCGGCACGCGGCTCGTGCGGCGAGTAGGGTGCGATAAATCTCCCCTACTCGATTGTGTCTGAAACGACTGCATCAAACACCAAACGAACTATAAGAAACGAAAGGATTTTATTTATGAAAGCACATGAAACAGAAACTTTTCAACGCTTTGGACGCTTTTTCTTCCTACTTTTACTGGGAATAGGCATCCTTCTCCCTCTGGCGATTGCTCTGCCGCTCAGCTTTGCACACGGAAGCTTCCGGCCGGATGTTTTTTTGGGCATAGGCTTAGTCTTTGCCTTTATCGCCTGGATGACGCTTGCTCTTTCGATTGGCTATGGAAGTCTGACCTCTCTGTTTATCAAGCGTACTGCCAAACAGCTTGACACGCTTCCTTATCGTTTTGGCAGCTCCTTCCGAAGCAGAAGCGGCACTGTGTATATTGACGTTGAGCATGGGATGATTGCCTTTATTTCCGCTTACAATCCCCTCATCCTTCAGGTCTTTAACGCTTCCCGAATCGGAAAGGCAGTCACAATTGCTTCCGCTATGAGCGGTGTCCGTTTTGTCTTTACTCTGGATGGAAAAAAGATTACGATGCCTACCCTGCTCAGCAACCGAGCCGTCAGTCTCAAGTCCGGTATCGGAGCGGAAGCCGTCTCCAAGGCAGACACCTTTGTGGAACTGCTTTTGGCAGCCAAGGCACAGGCCGAGGGAGGAGCCAGCTAATGGACGGATGGAGCAATTTTAGCTATTATCTGCCGGAAATCCTTCTGGCTATCCTGGTTACGATTGCACTGGGCTGGGTTATTCTTGTGATCCGCGACCTTTTCCGCCATTCCAAAGGCGGAATTACCTGTCTGCATTGCAAGGGCGTTTCCAACAAAATTTCCAGACACCCTTATCTGTTTTTGCTGCCGATTTCCTTTGGTGACAAATACGAAAATGCAGCCTCCTACCTTCCTTCTCATATGACACCGATTTCCAGGAAGGAAGAAATTCCCACCGGCAGGCGTGCATGTTGGGTAGAGGTCTATAGCTGTCCGCAATGCGACACCAAGCAGGTTATGATCACCGATTTTTTGCAGGTACGGGGAACGGAACACCTAGAAGGAAGTTACCACCTGCCCTACGAGCCCTTCTACTCCCTGATCGAAGCCTGGAAGCAGACGCAACTTTAGAAGGATTTTCCAAAACGAAGCAAAGGGGAATGAACCATGAAGAAGAAACTTGTAAAGGTACTGGAATTTGCAGCAGTTATCGCTGCCCTTGCTCTGGCTGTTTTTATCGCAACCAGACTTAACATCGAATCTATGCTGCGTAAAAATGAAGAGCCTGTCACCTCCTCCATGCTGGCGGAAGGACTGCCGGAGGACTACATCGGAAAACCTGCCGGAGCGGATATCCCGCGGATCACCAATGCCGAAGACTGGAAGAATGCCTGGGCAACCAGCTATGTCACCATAGAGCCGATTGGCATCATTCCAACCGGAATCGGCTCCCGCCATCCTTGGGTCGATGCCTATACTACCCGAACCAGACGCCGTGCCTCCCGCAAGCGCCCGGACGTCTCCAGCATGAGCTTTGATATTTTTGATGAATACGGCGAGTACCATATCTTACAGCTCCCGGATCAGTCTTATATCCTGGCGCAGATGTCAAAGGATGACGCCAGAAGGCTGGAGGCCGGAAAGAAAATCACCCTTCCGGTTGGCCGAAAATGGGGCGTACATGCCCAGGCTCTCCCTCAAATTTCCAAGCTCTGCGAGAAATATAACGTCGATACAGAAGGTGTCTTTTATTGTATCAATGATTCCTGGAACGAGGGACATCAGCTCATCGTTCTGATCATCCGCCTTGCTGTTGGCTTTGTTGTCACGATTGTATTCGGAGCTATCTTGATTACCATCATAGACAAAATTTTTAAAGTCAAGGACTCGGAATAAAGTCTTATCGAAAACGACAAAAGCCGGAACCTCTTCCATTCTGGAAGGTCTTAGGTTCCGGCTTTTTTACGGGTAGCAACGCCCTCATCCAACGGAAAGAATCCGCATTTTTACCGGACGGTCGTCCCCGTAAAGTAGTGTTCTAGGATTTCTTGATAGGTGTAGCCCTCCTCTGCCATCCCGCGGGCGCCGGACTGACTTAATCCTACTCCATGCCCATACCCGCTTCCGGCAAATACATAGGAATCCGGAGAAGACGGCCCTTCTGCGGCAAAGCTCGTCCGATTATCCTTACTCAGTACCACATATTGCTCCATTGTGGTATCCATCCTCTTTTTTTCTCCCGTTCCGCTTAGCACATAGGATTCACGGATTCTTCGCTCGGTTCTGCCATCCGCGCCTAACATGGAGACACGATCTGGTGTTTCCCCATAAGAGATTACATCAAACTTTGTGCTGTATAGCCCTAAAGCAGAACGAATTTGATCCTTTTCCAATGTGACGCTTCCGGCCGTTCCTTCTATTTTTAACGCATACACCCGTCCGGACTCGGTACGGATTTCCGGTGTCACAGCCGTGATGCTGCCGATTCCATTTCCCCTTGCACCAATGCGCGAGAGGATTTGCTGCTTTGTCATTGTCACTATCCATGGCTTTTTCGCCGGATTGCTTTCAAAGAGATCGGACACTCCCTGTAAATACGGAAGGTTGCTGTTCCAAACGTCCTCTACGGCCTCTGTGCTGCCTCCGCTTGTGGAAAAATAGTAGGTTCTGACTACCTGATTTTCATAACAGACCAGCTTCCCTCTGGTTGCATCCACTGCCTGCGTCGTCGCAGGCTGCTCTACGCCATAGCCCTTGTAGCCCTGATGGAGCGTTGTATTGCCCATCCGATAGCCCTTGCTTAGCTGACCACTGCTGCCCGGCCCCGCTGTCAGAAGCGCATAGCCTCTGGCACAGACTGCCTGTGCCTTTAGTGCCTCTGCTGGCCAGGTATAAGGCACCTCGCTGGGAACAACCCCATATAAATACTGCTCTAGCGGCAGCACATTGACCGCCGTCACCCCGGAATTTCCATAACGGCCGACCTCTAACCGCCCTCTGTAGGAATTGCCGCCGGAAAGCCTAAGCACAGAAACAGACGGGGTACTGGCAGAAGCACCCTTGTCTGCCGTCGGAGCAAACTGGGGATACGAGCCTGCCAGCTCGGCATCAATTAAAAATCCACCGTTTTGAGTCGTCACCATCAGCATATGAGAACTGTTTCTTGCCGTACCGGAAAGCTTTCCTGACATTCCGCCTGTCCCGGACGGCACATAAACCTTCCAGCTTCCCTTACCAGTAGAAGCCGGGTATGCCCCAAAGGCTCCATATAATGTCCGGTACTTTGCCGCCTCCTGTACGGCGGAGGAATAGGTGCGGTAGCTTCCCTTACATACACTCCAGCTTCCGGTTTCCGGGCGGATTACAAATCCGTTCCCGCTATAAAGCGTTTCCTCTGAATAAAATACATCCTGGATACAATAACCGTATTTTAGAGACGTATTCTGTATCGTCACCTGCCCGACTCTTTCATAATCGCTTTTTAAGCCTACTCGTATGTAGTCGTTTTCCGCTGCCTGTGCCGTTATCACCGGAGAGCCGAGCCACCCGTTCTCTCCTAACCAAACAGACAAAGGAACACCACCGTCTCCCGACAAGAAATAAGGAGAAAAAATACCTGTTCCTGTCAGAAGCAAAGTCAGCAGACCCGCCAGACAAGCCTGTCTTACTCTTGTCCTTATCCGTCTCCTCGCCAGAATATTCTCTTTTCTGCTTCTCCTATAGCTGTCCCAGCAGCCAGGTAATAAACTGCTGCGCCGTCCGGCCTGATTTTCCACCATGACTCAACTCCCATTTGTTTGCCTCCGCACATAGCTCCTCCTCGGAAAGCGTAATCTGCGGATATCGTTTTGCCAGTTCTGTCACAATCTGAAAAAATTCCTTCTGGTTCGGCGCTGAAAAATTGATCGTTACGCCAAAACGTGCTACCAGAGAAAGCTTTTCCTGCATCGTATCCGAACGGTGCAGCCCTTCCCCATGCTCCATATCAGAGCGGTCGTTCCAGGTCTCTCGAATCAGGTGTCTTCGGTTCGAGGTCGCATAAATCAGCACGTTATCCGGCCGGATTTCCAGCCCGCCCTCAATGACTGCCTTTAAATATTTATATTCGATTTCAAATTCCTCAAAGGACAGATCATCCATATAAATGATAAAACGGTAATTTCGGTTTTTGATCTGTGCAATGACCTCTGATAAATCCTCAAACTGATGCTTATAAATCTCAATGATCCGAAGCCCCATCGGATAATATTCGTTTAAAATAGCCTTAATGCTGGTGGATTTCCCTGTCCCGGCATCGCCGAACAGCAAGACGTTATTCGCCTTTTTCCCTTGCACAAAGGCCAGAGTATTGTCCACCAGCTTTTTCTTTTGCAGCTCATAGCCAATCAAATCGTCAAGCCGGATTTCTTCGGTATTGGTAATCGGCTGGATATCGATCCGGGCAGCTCCGTCCTTCGTTACCCGGAAGGCCTTGTTCAGTCCGAATTTGCCGACACCGTAATCTCGGTAAAAGCCCGTCACCAGATCGAAAAATTCATGCTCATCCGCCGCCTGCTCTAAGGCTGCCGAAAGCTTCTGTACCTTTTCCGATACATTCGCATTATAGCTTTTTTTGTTTTTGGCTATCGACCGATATTCCGATATCACGGAAAAGCAGTCGATTCCAAGTGCTTCCTCTATCGGGCGGAACTCATAGTCAAATAGCTGCTTCATAATCCGAAAATCGCTCTTGGCAAACTGCACTACGGATCCGTCCCGCGCTCCTACCTTCTCACACGTAATGGAAAACGGATTTTCATTGGTAATCAGCAAATAGGTCAGATAATTGTGCCAGAGATTCTGGTCAAAACCATACCGGGTAGCCACATCCAGCAGCTTATGAATTTCCATATAAATCCGGGTGACAAGTTCCTCCTTCGTAACGGCTGTCCCCTCCGTAGACAGATAGCCTGTCTCAAAATCCTTTATGATCTGTGCCAGCGGCATCAGGAGATTGTCCTGCTCAAAGTCACGATAAATTACCAGCTTCGCAATTTCCTTATACATCGTCCTTTTGCTCCCTTCCTACATCCTCTCTGGTGTCTCAATCCCCAGCAGGTCTAACCCTGTCACCAACATATCTACCGTCAGCGTAATTAACCGAATCCAGGAAGCACGCCTTGCCGTATTCTCTTCCGTCAGAATCTTATTTTCGTGATAAAAATGGTTAAAGGCATTGGAGATCTCATAGAGATACTGGCAGAGCTTATGCGGCGCCTTTTCCTCAAATACCGTCTGCATCGTACTTCCGAAGCGTGCTAAAACGAGCATCAGATCGGTTTCGCCCTCCCCTGACGGCGGTAAAAGCTTCTGACTCTCTGTCTGACTCTCCTTTTCTGTCTTTTCCAGCTCTGCATATTTTTTTAAAATAGAACGGATACGAACGGCTGTATATTGAATATAAGGTCCGGTATTGCCTTCAAAGGAGATAAAACGTTCTAAATCGAACACATAATCCTTTGAGGCCTGATTGGATAAATCGCCATACTTTAACGCAGCCAGGCCTACCTGTCTGGAGGCATCCCTTGCTTCCTCCTTAGACATCTCGCGGTCATCCATTTTCCGGTATACCTCTTCCTCTACATCGGCAATCAGATATTCGAGACGCATCACGCCGCCCTCTCTGGTCTTAAACGGCTTGCCGTCCTTGCCGTTCATCGTCCCGTTTCCAAGGAAGGTCAGCTCGGTTTCCGGGCGGACAATCCCCGTCTTTTTCGCGCAACGGAACACCTTTGTAAAATGCAGCTCCTGACGCTTGTCCACCACATAGATCACCCGATCCGGATGATAAAGCTGCTCTCGTTCTAGCAACGTCGCCAAATCCGTTGTCTCATACAAGGCGGCTCCGTCTGATTTTAAGATCAGGCATGGCGGCAGCTCCTTTTTATCCGTCTCCTCTGTCACATCAACGACCAGAGCGCCCTCACTGATATAGGCAAAGCCATCCTGCTTCATTTTTTCTACCATGCCTGGAATATGCTCCTGAACATCGCTTTCTCCCTTCCAAAGATCAAACTCTACATTCAGATTCGCATAGTTTTTCTTTAAATCCGGAATCGAAACGGCCGTAATGTGCTTACAAAGCGCCCGATAACCGCGCCTTCCACTCTGAAACTGAAACGTTGCCTCAAGCGCCTCCGCCCGATAAGCCTCATCTTCCTTGGATTTTTTGCTGGCGGTCGGATAAATCTCCTCTAAGTCGGCTATCGTAAACGGCGCCTCCTGCGGATACTCTCCGGTATAGCCTTCCTCAAAGTACACCCAGTCCGGATGACGATGATGCAGCTCTGTAAGGATTTGTCCCATCTGCAGACCCCAGTCGCCCAGATGAACGTCTCCAATCACCTGATGTCCCATATAACGGCTAATCCGTTTGATGCTCTCCCCGATGATCGCCGGACGCAGATGCCCGACATGCAGCGGCTTTGCAACATTGGCTCCGCCGTAATCAACGATAATCATTTCCGGTTTCTCCGGCTGCTCCATTCCAAATTTTTCCGTTCTCTGGCTTTGTTCCAAAAAGTCTGCCAGATATTCTCCCTTTAAATTCAGGTTCAAAAATCCTGGAGGAACGGCCTCCACCTTTTCAAAGAACTGATTTCCTGTCTCGGATTGCTTTACATAGGCAGCAATCTCCTCTGCAATCGCAAGCGGCGCTTTTTTATAAGCCTTGGCAGCTGCCATCGCACCGTTGCACTGGTACTGGCACAAATCTGGGCGGTTGGAGAGGCTGGCCATTCCATATTTTTCCTCATAGCCGCAGGCCGCAAAAGCCTGTTCCATTTCCTGCCGGATACAATCAAGAATCTGTTTCATCTATCGTGATGCTCCTTTCTGCTTCCCTTTCGTTTTCTCGTTTCCTTTTATGGCTGCTTTTGTACTTGCTATTATAATGAGGTTTCTCTGGATTGTCAAACAAAAAGGCTGCCACACCTTTTTTTGGATCGGTTTTGTGACAGCCTGTAGCCCTCTAGCGTGCAAGGCGTTTTTCTATTACGGTTAAAATCCCATACAGAGCCGTTGCGAGAATGCAGAGCAGTACAATACTAAGAATCACCCAGTCAAGCTTAAATAGATGCGTTCACAGACAGATCTGATAGCTCCGTTTTCGGTTGTTTACCGGAAGGATTTCCACCCGAATGTAGCGCTGCCGCGTTTTTAGCAAAACCTCTAAATAAGAAGGATATACCAAAATTTCTGTTAATTGCTCCGGGTCTTTTTCCAGGCTTATCCCCTTTTCCGACATAGATGTATTTTCTAACATATTCCGCATAATAGCTTCCAGTTCTTCCTCCGGCAGATGGATATTGGGACAGCCCTTTCGTCCCTCCTCCAAGAAATGGCTGCAGCTCCAAATACGCTTCTTCCCGGAAGCACTCTGCCTTGTCCGCCGCCAGTAGACATGTTGGCACAATCCACACCTGATTTTTCCAGAAAACGGATAGAACTTCCGCCTTTCTCCCTTCCCTTCTCCCTTCTGTCTGCGGCCGTCCATCAGCCGGTTTGCTTTTTCCCATATCGCCTCTGAAACGATAGCAGGCACAGCACCCTTATGATAGATCCAGTCCTCCTGTCTGATTTTTTCAATCTGCTTTGTTTCAAAGTCCCGGTGCTGGGTGTGCATTCGGGCAGTTCCTTTATAGAGCGGATTCCGTATGATCCTCCGAATGGTCTGCTCTGCCAGACGCCCGCCCTTCCGGTTTCGGTAGCCCTGTTCTGCCAGAGAGTCTGCAATTCTTCTTGAGCCATAGTCCTTCGCTGCCAGTTCAAAAATCAATCGTATCATTTCAGCCTCTTTTTCGTTGATCCTTACCTGTCGGTTTTGCTTGTCATAGCCCCAGGTGGAGGAGGTCAGAACAACACTGCTCCCGGACTTCTGCCGTCTTTCATGGGCATGATTGATATTCCGGCTTAGACTCCGGCTGTAATCCTCTGCCAAAATCGCTTTTATTCCCGTCAGCAGGGCGTCCTCGGAGGAATAAAACCGCCGTTCCAGATAAAAATAAAGCTTCTTCCGATGCCTGAGAAGCCTATCCAAAAATAAATACCATTCCCTGGTATTACGCATTAGCCTGTCCTGAGATTTTACGACTAAAATGTCAAATCGATCCGCCTCCATATCCTCATTCATCCGCTTGTATTCCGTACGGTAGCGCGTCGTCGTCCCGGAGCGCCCCTCCTCCACATAGCGATCTACCAGCTCCCAGCCGTTTTCCTGGATCGCCTGCTCTGCCTCCTCCTTCTGATGCGCTATCGACGCCAACTGTGTTTCCTCCTCGGTGCTGACACGGCAATAATATACGGCACGTTCCTTCATAGCCGCTTCTCCTTATCGCTTTCCAGATTGGTATACCATATGTCCGGGAAACCGAAAATAGAAGCCTCACTCCATCAGCTTTCCTTCCAGGCCAGAGCTGGAAACATATTCCCCATCCTCATAAATCCAAACCGCTTCTGTCCCTTCCATTTCTTCAATCAACCGCTCTCCATCCTCTAAGCTCATATTAAACAGGGCTGTCGAAAGGGCATCGCCCTTTGCCGAGCTTTCACACACTACAGAAACCGACAAAAAGGTGTTTTCCGGGAACAGTGTATCTGGATTGATAATATGATGATATTGCTTCCCGTCTATGGTAAAATAACGTTGATAGGAGCCGCTTGTCACCAGCGACAAATCGTCCAACAAAAGCAGACAGAAATAGGACTTCCCCCAGGAGGAGTCCGGTGTCTGAATCCCGACCCGCCAGCTCTCTTCCCCATCCTTTTTCCCAATCGTGCGGATATTCCCGCCTATGGAAAGCGTCAGATGTGTCCAGCCCTGTTCTATCGCATACTCTGCCAGACGATCCGTTGCAAACCCCTTCGCGACCGCTCCGACATCCAGGCGCAGCTTTGGATCGGCCAGAAAAACCGTACCAGCCTCCCGGTCAATCTGCAACGCAGAAATATCGGTATGAAGCGCTGCCTCCTCCAGATCCTCCTTTTCCGGCAGAGAAGCATGCTCTGGATCTGCTTCTGCCTGACTCCGCTTCTCATGCCAAAGAGCAAGCACGCTTCCCATAGCAATGTTCGTCTTTCCGCCAGTCTGCTCATACATTTCTATCCCATACTCCAGCATATCTAAAATCGCATCCTCTACCGGAACCGGAGCGATGCCTGCCTGATCGTTGATCGTTTTCAGGTTGTTGATTCCGTCATAATCGTGATAAATATCATATAGCCTGTGGTACTCCCAAAGCAGCTCCTGCAGCTTGTTTGCCTTTTCCTGAAACGCCCTCTCGCTTGTATCGTACCCCATGATAACGGTTACGGTATCGAATGCCTCTAGGGAGGTTTCTGTATAGCGCTCCAGTCTTTGTTCACAGGCCGATAATCCAATCAGCAAGGCAACGATTATACCAAAAGCAAGTATACGCTTTCCTCGCCGGATTTGCCTCCCCAGGACATTGACTTCCTTTTTCATCCTACTCTCCTCTATTCAATCTGCAAACTTTTCCTCTGCGCCAAAAAAGGGAGACTGCCTTCTACGACAGTCCCCCTCGTTGCTCTAGTGTTTCTCTTACTTAATGGACTTAGTCAATACGGAAATGTATCCGGAAATATCCATCGTACAGCCAGCTAAAATATCAGCATCGGTAGCAACCTGATGTCCATTGGACTCTTCTGTTGCGATAGCACCGATCTCAGCGGATGTCTTACCTACTACGTAGTTGGTAAAGAAATCTGCCTGCTCATACCACTCTTTTTCGATACCAGATACACCCTTCATACCATAGCCTTCCTTCAGCTCTCTCTTGGTTCCGCCGAAGTTAAACTCTGTGATTTCACCAGCAGAGCCAAAGCTGATCTTTGGCTGGATCGTATCTACGATAGCAGCAGCAACCTTGCCGTCTACGACTGCAGTAGCACCAAAGGTAGTATACATAGCAGCTAAACCAGCTTCTTCTGCACTTGGATCCTTGGAGCTGGAATCCTCTGTCTCAGCAGCAAAGCCAAGTACCGGAGTAGTGGAAGCCTTAAAGGTCTTTGCCTGATCATCGTTGCAAGCCTTTACAACAGCCTCGGTCATAGCGGTAATGTCCATCGTACAGCCAGCCAGGATATCAGCATCGGTAGCAATGTTGTGTCCGCCAGACTCCTGTGTCTCAATACCAGATACGTCAGAAGCACTCTTGCCTACTACAAAATCAGCGAAGAAGTTTGCCTGCTCGTACCATTCCTTACCGATCTCAGACACACCCTTCATACCATAGTTTTCCTTCTTTTCCTGCTTGGTCTGATATTCCTGTCCCATCGTAGCAGTACCGGCCGTAACGTCCATCTTGTTCTGTGCTACGTCGATATAGCACGCTACGATCTTGCCGGAAGCATCGGTAATCACAACAGCAGCGGTAGCATCTACCTGTGCATTTCCTTCGCTGGAACCATCGGATACGCTAACACCCATACCCAGCTTGTACTCCTGCTCGCCGCCGGAGGTATTTCCATCAGAGGTTCCTTCCTTCTTCTTATCACCGCAGCCGGCCAGAACGGCGGTCAGCATAACAGCGACTAACAGAATAGATAAAAACTTTTTCATGTCCTATTCTCTCCTTTTCTTTTCTAAAAAGTTACGGCCCTATTGCCGCTTACCCCTTATTTTAACTGCTTCTATTCAATTAGTCAAGCCCTGACTTTTATTTCTCTTTTGCTTCGTTCACTTTTAAGAGTTTTTTTTCATATATTTTATTTATTTTTAACACCACTTTACAACTTTATAAGTAAGAACTCTGTTTCCAGCATAGATGTTT
>CASCWU010000018.1 GCA_949155905.1 uncultured Lachnospiraceae bacterium | reverse complement strand
ACGTAAGGATATCTGCCGCAGGAGCGTAAGAGTGCGGCAGGAATGGGGGAATACGATGGTAATTCAGTCAAGTAATGTAGCGATGGGTTCTTCCAGAACCTGGAAAAGTACGGTGACGGCTTCTGTTTCCATGTCGAGCTGGGGAGCGATCCGAAATGCAGTAGGCGCCGGGGGCATTGGCGCCTTGCCCGCTGAGACGGAGAGCGAGCAGAATGTGCAGACGCAGGAGGACAGCCAGAAAAGGCGTCAGGAGCTGATGGAGGGCTTACAGGCGGGGAATCCGTTTTTTGGCCGTCTGCAGGATGCGGATTCTTATGCCGATCAGTTAACCGATGCCGGAAGGGTAGAATTTTATTCGTTTCGGAATATGCTAGAGCTGCTCTTCGGGGTGGACGGGCGAAGCCGCAAAATGACGCCGATTGAGCTGTTCCGCCGGTTGATGGGGCAGCAGCGGGAACGGATTTCCAGGATGCTTGCCGCCACAGAGAGCGGCGTATTGGGCGTACAGGCATGGAACAAAGGGCAGACCTCCGGCGGGACAGTGGTATCTGCCGCGGCGGATAAGACAGAACTGCCCTTAACCAATATCGGAATACGGTATACAGAGGTGGAAGTGAGGGAAAACTTCCGGTATGAGGAAGAAGAGAATACCACGTTTTATTCCTCTGGTACGGTGCAGACGGCGGATGGCCGGAAGATTCGTTTTGATGTAAATGCCTTTCTGTCAAGAAGCTTTGTAGAAGAGACGTCCTTCCAGTTTCATTATCAGAAAGCGAGCTATGTCGATCCGCTCGTGATAAGTCTGGACAGTGACAATGTGCGGATCAGCGGCCAGGAGTTTTATTTTGATTTAGACTGTGACGGAGAGTTAGACAACGTATCGTTATTGGCCGGAAACAGCGCTTTTTTGGCGCTGGATCGGAACGGAGACGGCAAAATCAACGACGGCAGCGAGCTATTCGGGACAAAGAGCGGCGATGGCTTTGCGGATTTGGCAGTGTTTGATATGGACGGAAACGGATGGATTGACGAGAACGACGAAATCTTTAACCGGCTGCGGATTTGGAAAAAGGACGAGAATGGAAACGATCAGTTAATTGGACTGGGCGTAGCCGGAATCGGGGCTATTTATTTAGGAAGCAGCCAGACGCTTTTTCACCTCGATCCGGACAGAGATGGGGAGATAGACGCCCGGATTACCCGCTCCGGCTTCTATTTAAAGGAGGACGGAGGGGCTGGTCTTGCCCAAAATTTGGATATGGTAAAAAAGAATTAAGAATTGCCTGCAAAAAATCCTTTGAATTTTCCGCCGTTTAGTATATAATGGATACGTGGT
This sequence comes from uncultured Lachnospiraceae bacterium, assembly GCA_949155905.1. Taxonomy (GTDB): domain Bacteria; phylum Bacillota; class Clostridia; order Lachnospirales; family Lachnospiraceae; genus MGBC131033. The sequence goes on along the minus strand of CASCWU010000018.1, from coordinate 43,061 downwards.
ATGTCAAATGAGGGATTTATACGCTGCCGTCCGCAGGGCGGGCGGGGGCGTTTCAAAGCATCTCAGCTTGCGCACAAGGTCATATTTGGGTCGTTCGCAGGGATAGATAAACGTATGTGTGGAAAAGAAAGGAGCAACAGGATGTTAGGAAGTGATATTGGTATTGATTTGGGGACGGCGAGTGTTCTGGTGTATATGAAAGGAAAAGGCGTTGTATTGAAGGAGCCGTCCGTAGTTGCCTTTGACCGTGACTCTGGCAAGATTAAAGCAATCGGAGAGGAAGCGAGACTGATGCTTGGCAGGACGCCGGGCAATATTGTAGCGGTGCGTCCGCTGCGTCAGGGTGTGATTTCCGATTATACCGTGACAGAAAAGATGATGAAATACTTTATTCAGAAGGCAGGCGGCAGGCAGCGCTTCCGTAAGCCACGGATCAGTGTCTGTGTACCGAGCGGCGTAACCGAGGTAGAAAAGAAGGCGGTAGAGGACGCGACCTACCAGGCAGGAGCCAGAGAGGTCGCGATTATCGAAGAGCCGATAGCGGCAGCGATTGGCGCTGGTATCGACATTTCCAGGCCGTGTGGCAATATGATCGTAGACATCGGAGGCGGTACGACGGACATCGCCGTAATATCCCTGGGCGGCACGGTAGTCAGTACGTCGATTAAGATCGCAGGAGATGATTTTGACGAGGCGATTGTCCGCTATATGAGAAAAAAGCATAACCTGTTGATCGGAGAACGGACGGCAGAGGAGATCAAGATTAAGATTGGCTCTGCCTATCGGCGTCCGGAGGTAGAGACCTTTGACGTAAGAGGAAGGAATTTGGTGACGGGTCTGCCAAAGACGATCACCGTCAGTTCGGAGGAGACAGAGGAGGCGCTCAAGGAGGCCACCTCTCAGGTAGTAGAGGCCGTGCATAGCGTATTGGAGAAGACACCGCCGGAGCTGGCTGCCGATATCGCTGATCGGGGCATTGTGCTGACAGGAGGCGGGAGCCTGCTTTATGGCTTAGAGGAGCTGATTGAGGAGAAAACCGGAATCAATACGATGACCGCTGAGGATCCGATGACTGCTGTAGCGATTGGCACAGGCAAATTCGTAGAGTTTTTAAGCGGAAAGAGAGATTAGGCTGTAAAGCAGCAGACGATGTTTGGATAGAAAAGGGGCAGAATACATGGTAAGGACGTTATATACCGCATATACCGGAATGAAAAACGAGCAATATAGACTGGATATTATTTCCAATAACCTGGCGAACGTATCGACAGCCGGTTATAAAGAGGAAAGCGTAGCCAACCAGTCATTTGATGATGTGATGGCGATCAAGATCCGGGACGTATCTGAGGCGTGGTCAGATCGGCCTGTCGGAAAGATGAGCCTTGGTGTGAAGCTGGGAGAGGTATACACCGATTATAAGCAAGGCTCTGTACGGGAAACCGGAAATACCTTTAACCTGGCGTTAGAGGGCAAAGGCTTCTTTGCGCTCCGTGTGGTGAATCAAAACGGAGAGGAATCGATCAAATATACCAGAGACGGCAATTTCAGGATGACGAATGACGGCTTGATCGTAGATGCCTATGGGAATAACCTGCAGAGCGAGTCCGGGAATTTACAGATTCCGACCGAGGCGACCGAGGTCAGCATCAGTCCAGACGGAACTGTGCGGGCAGACGGTGTGGTGATAGACAATATCGTAGTCCGGGATTTTGCAGATTATGATTATCTGAATAAATACGGTGACAATATGTACGAGACGATAGAGGGAGCCGAGGAACAGGAGACTTCCGCCTTGATTATGCAGGGTTTTATCGAGCAGTCGAATGTCAATTCCGTACGGGAAATGGTAGAAATGATCAACATTACCAGGGCATATGAGGCAAATCAGAAGGTTATCCAGACGACCGACAGCATGCTAGAACAGGCGACGACTTCGGTTGGACGAGTCGGATAACCTGAGAGCAGCATGGATATAACAAAAAGAAAAGCAACAGATGGTGCAGCGGACGGCTGCAGAGAAAATCAGGAGGCATAATACAATGATGAGATCGTTATGGACGGCATCCTCCGGTATGCTGTCACAGCAGACAAATCTGGATACGATTGCACACAATCTGTCCAATATCAATACCATCGGATATAAAAAAGAGACAGCGGAGTTTAAATCCCTGTTGTATCAGACGATTAGGGAGGCCTCGACCGACAGTGAGGGAAATCCTAAGGCAACGGCGATTCAGGTAGGTTCTGGAGTACGGAATTCCGCGATTCAGTCTATTTTTGTCCAGGGACCGCTGACGGCCTCAGACGGCCCGTTTGATCTGGGGATTCAGGGAAACGGCTTTTTTATGGTACGAGATACGGCAGGAGAGACGGCTTATACGAGGAGCGGAGCCTTTCAGGCATCTCTGACAACACAGGGAAATGTGATTTTGGCAACCTCGGACGGAAATCCGGTATTAAACAGCCAAGGACAGGAAATTGTTCTCTGGCAGCGTCAGGCTACCGATGGCGCACAGACAAATCCGGCGCAAAACTGGAGTGTGGATGATATCATAATCGACGAGTCCGGTCAGGTATTGCGGGAAGTACGGGGTACGGATACAGTTTCTTATGATTTGATAGGAAGAATCGGCGTAGCGCAGTTTAACAACCCATCCGGTCTGATCAAGGCAGGAGGCAGCCTCTTGTATCAGTCCGATGCCTCCGGCGCGGCCAGGATAGAGGGTCAGGATACCGGCTTAAAGGAGAGCGTGGTGAAGCAAGGGTATCTCGAAGCCTCGAACGTGCAGGCGGTAGACGAAATGGTCAATATGATCGTTGCGCAGAGAGCTTACGAACTGAATTCCAAGATCATTACGGCATCGGATGAAATGCTGCAGCAGGCCAACAATTTAAGGCGTTAAAGAAGGGGGAGCTTAGATGAGTGGTATAGGAGGCATTGGAACCAGCTATTACAGCAATTTAATGGACACCTTGGGGACGGCAGCTGGTTCTGCAGATAAGCTAAAGGATACGTTAGATCGGCTCCCGGCTGCTTCGGAGGGAGCGTCGGAGGCAGAGGATAAGGAGCTGATGGAAGCCTGCCGATCCTTTGAAAGCTATTTTATCGAGCAGGTATTCAAAGGAATGGAAAAAACGGTGATGAAGGATGAGGACGAGGAGGAGAATGACTATCTGGCGAACTTTAAAGATATCCTCTATCAGAACTATGCGTCAAACGCTGTAGAAAAGGGCGAATTTGGAATTGCACAGATGCTTTATGATTCGATGAAGAGAGTATAGCAGGCTGGAATTCCAATAGGAGGAGCTGCATGTCAGAGCAGATAACAGGATACATAGAGAAAATTGTATATCAAAATACTGACAATGCCTACACAGTGTTATCCCTATCGACCAAGGAGGAGGAGATAACCTGTGTGGGTTATTTTTCGTCTGTCAGCGAAGGCGAATATTTAGAGGCAGAAGGAAGCAGGATGGCTCATCCGGTCTATGGAGAGCAGTTTCAGGTCAAAAGTTATGAAATCCGGGAGCCGGAGGATGCGGTGGCGATGGAGCGGTATCTGGGTTCGGGCGCGATTAAAGGAATCGGCCCGGCGCTGGCGGCCAGAATCGTCAAAAAATTCGGCCAAGACACCTTTCGGGTGATCGAGGAGGAGCCGGAATGCCTTTCTAAAGTAAAGGGCATCAGCGAACGGAAGGCCAGGGAGATCGCCGAGCAGTTCGAGGAAAAGCGGGAGCTGCGGGGAGCGATGCTTTTTTTGCAGAAATACGGAATATCCAATCATCTGGCAGTTAAGATTTATAAGCAGTACGGCGCCAGGATGTATGAAGTCATGCGCCAGAATCCCTACCGTCTGGCAGAGGAGGTGCATGGGATTGGCTTTAAGCTGGCAGATGAAATTGCCGGAAAACTTGGCATCGGGCAGGACTCCGAATACCGGATGAAGGCCGGGCTGCTCTATGTGTTGCAGCGGGCCGCCGGGAACGGGCATACCTATTTGCTGCGGGAGGATTTGGAGCAGCAGACGAAGGAGCTACTAGGAGTTCCGATAGAAGAGCTGGAACGGCTTTTGACGGATCTGGTGATGGAGCGGCGGATTGTGCGGAAACGCCTCCCCTCTTTTTACAGCACTGATACCCAGGCAGCTTCCGATCCTTCGGCTGCATCAGATGCGGCAGCGTCAGCAGAGGTTCCGTTTATGGAGGCAATTTATCACAGCAGTTTTTATTATATGGAGCTAAACGTAGCGCGGATGCTCTGTGATTTAAACGTCACCTGTGAGGTAGACGAGGCCAGGCTGCTGCAGCGGGTGGCGGCGATTGAGAAGGAAAGCGGACTGAGGTTAGAGGAAATGCAGCGGCAGGCCGTGATGGAATCTGTGAAAAACGGCTTGCTGATCATTACCGGAGGGCCAGGCACCGGAAAGACGACGACAATCAATTCGATTATCCGGCTGTTTGAGGCAGAGCAAATGGAAATTTTGCTGGCTGCGCCGACTGGCCGCGCCGCCAAACGGATGCAGGAGGCAACCAAGCACGATGCCCAGACGATCCACCGGCTCTTAGAGCTGACCGGAAGCCCGGAAGCGATTGCAGAGCAGAAGGAACAAAACCGGATGAATTTTGAGCGGAATGAGATGAATCCGTTAGAGGCCGATGTGATTATCATAGATGAAATGTCCATGGTAGACATTACGCTGATGTACGCCTTATTAAAGGCGGTTCCGGTCGGAACAAGACTGATTTTGGCAGGGGATGTCAACCAGCTTCCCTCCGTTGGGCCGGGAAACGTTTTGCGGGATATGATAGAATCCCAAGCCTTTCAGGTGGTGCTGCTCAATAAAATTTTCCGTCAGGCCGCCGAGAGCGACATTATCGTCAATGCCCATAAAATCCATCGGGGAGAATCGCTAGTACTCGATAACAAGAGCCGGGATTTCTTTTTATTAAAGCGGTCAGACACGTTATTGATTCAACGGGTGATTTTAAGTCTGGTACAAGAAAAGATGCCGAAATACGTCCATGCCAGTATGTTTGATATCCAGGTTTTAACTCCGATGCGCAAGGGAGAACTGGGAGTGGAGCATTTAAACCGGCTGCTGCAAAAGTATCTGAACCCGCCTGCCCCAGAGAAACAGGAGCGTGAGGTAGGGGACGGTCTGTTCCGGGAGGGAGATAAGGTGATGCAGATCCGGAACAACTATCAGCTTGCCTGGGAAATCCGCAGCCAGCATAGTACGGTAATCGATAGCGGGATGGGGATTTTTAACGGAGATGCCGGAGTGGTGCGCCAGATCAATTCCTTTGCCGAGACGATGACCGTGGAGTTTGAGGAGGGAAGGCTGGTAGAATACCCCTTTTCTCAGTTGGACGAGCTGGAGTTAGCTTATGCGATTACCATACACAAATCCCAGGGAAGTGAATATCCGGCGGTTGTACTGCCGATTTTGAGCGGGCCGCGGATGCTGTTTAACCGGAATCTTTTGTATACGGCTGTCACCCGTGCCAAGCAGTGTGTGACAATTGTTGGAAGCGAGGCTATGGTACAGCATATGATCGAAAACGTCAGCGAAATGAAACGATATTCCGGGCTGGCAGGCTGTATCCGGGAGATGCTTTAGGAAATACGATAAAAACGTCTTTGACTAGCCGGGTAGATTGTGTTAAAATAAGAACAGGATTTACCGGAATGAAGCATGACAGAATAAATAGCTATGCTGTGGGAGACCGTAATAGAATGGCTTTATCCAAGACGCTGCCCGCTATGCGGGGATATTGCGCTGCCGAAAGGAGAGCTGGCCTGTCCAGGCTGTAAGAAACGGCAGAGAAGGCTTTCGGGAGCAAGGTGCTTTCGGTGCGGAAAGGAACTGGAGCGAAGGGAGCGGGTTTACTGTCCGGATTGTGAAGTACGGGAATTCTCCTATGAACGGGGCTTTGCTCTCTGGCAGTATGATGCGGTAATGAAGCGTTCGATTCAGGAGTTTAAGTATAAGGGCAGACAGGAATATGCGGATTTTTATGTAGAACAGCTATTAGAGGAGTACAGGGAGCGGCTTTTGGCGTTGGAGCTTTTGGCGGTGCTTCCGGTTCCGCTTTATAAAACCAGGCGGCAGGAGCGGGGGTATAATCAGGCCGAGTTGTTGGCAGCAGGGATAGCAGCAGGACTTGGACTTCCTCTGATAACCGATTTTTTAGTGCGAAGCAGGGCAACCAGACCGCAGAAGGAGCTGGGGCCAAAGGAGAGACAGAAGAATGTAGAGACTGCTTTTTCGGTTAATCTACACAGCCAGACAGCAGAAAATCCGCCGTCATGCATCCTGTTAGTCGATGATATTTATACTACCGGCAGTACCGTAGAAGCCTGCTCTCAGGTATTGCGTCAGGCAGGGGTAAGGAGTGTCTATCTGTTGTGTCTTTGTATTGGAACAGGAGTATAAAAAGCTAGGAGTGAGGGAAAAATGGAAGTCATTAATTGTAAGGGATGCGGAAGGCTGTTTAACCACATGGGGGGCGTGCCGCTTTGCCAGGCATGCCGAAAGATACTAGAGGAAAAATTTCAGGTGACAAAGGATTATGTACGGGAAAATCCGCATGCCGGATTGAAGGCGATTTCCGAGGCCTGTGAGGTATCGGTTGCCCAGATCAAGCGTTGGGTGCGGGAGGAGCGGTTAAGCTTTACGGAGGATTCGCAGATTGGGATCGAATGTGAACACTGCGGAGCAATGATCCGCACCGGACGTTTTTGCGAATCCTGTAAAGCGAAAATGGCCACTCGTTTGGATGGCTTATATGAAAAGCCAAAGGCTCCAGAGGTGAAAAAGCCGGAGCATAACAAAGATAAAATGCACTTTTTGGATCAGTAGGTGTTTTTAGATGCGGAGGACACAAGGCGGATGCCGTTTTCTTCTAAGGTGATTTTCCCCTCTTTTAGCAGGTGTCCGACGGCACGCTTAAAGGCATTTTTGCTAAGAGAAAGCTCTTGTCCTATCACGTCGGCAGGGGATTTGTCATGGAGGGGAAGAAAGCCGCCGTTTTCTTTAAGCCTTTCTTCGATCAGGACGGCATCCGGCTGGATTTGGAGATAGGACCTGTCCCGAAGGGAGAGGGTCAATTTGCCATCCTCCCGGATACCGGAGATCCGTGCGTTGATTTGTTCTCCCGGAGTCAGCGGGCGGAAAAGCTCCTGCTTTGGGATCAGGGCGGAATAGCGGTTATCGACAGCGACAAAGGCGCCCAGGGTGTTGCTTATCTCATAGACAATACCGGATACCAGGGCTTCTTTTTGATAAGGCGCATCGGTTTCCAAATAGGAATAGACCTTCATCGTTGCACAAAGGCGGCTGCTTTTGTCGATATAGAGACTGACTAAGGCGTAGTCACCGGCCTTGACACGGTAAGTCTGTTCGCTAAAGGGCAGCAGCAGATCCTTTGCCAAGCCCCAGCTTAAAAAGGCTCCTATCCGGTTGACCTCCTTGACCGGCAGGACGGCCAGGCCGCCGAGTGTCAGGGCAGGGTGTGTCGTGGTGGCTACGAGCCGATCCTCCGAGTCCCGATATAGGAATACCTCAATCGGATCTCCCGGGGAAAGCTCTCGCGGCGTCTGGTTGTTTGGGAGCAAAACAACAGGGGCATCCTGGCTGGTCTTTGCCGTTTCTGCCAGGTACATACCATACTCAGAACGTCTGACGGCAAACAAGGTCTGTATTTCTCCAAGCTTTAGCATAACACATTCTCCTTTATGAAAATTCTACAATACAATAAATGCTTTGATTTTCCGCAGCAAGAACCACAGTTGTGATATCCGTCCCCTCAGGTGTGCCTGTATGGGCGGCAGAAGGGAAAACAGTGTCTCCTAATGCAGCGGAGCTGCGGTATTCTGCACGCATCTGCCTGCAGGAAAGAGGCGGTATTTGGCAGGCAGTGCAGTAGGCGGTGAGAATATCAGAGGCCATACGGATGTAGCAGCAGTTGTTAACATGGTGATTCGTATCAATATCCGAAGGCTGCACCAAAAAAGGAGACAATGGCGTAAGCGTTTCCGGGAGGGTGATTTTGCGCGGCGCATGCTCCATCGGATAGCCCGGCTCCATCGGATAGACGGATACGACATCCTCTGTGCAGCGGCTGGGCCGTTTGGCGTGGGTATCATAGTAAACCCAGATGGAATTGGCATAGGCAAGAGCAGCTCCGGCGCCATCCTGTATCAGAAAATTTCGATAGCCATAGCAGCCCTTAAAATCATAGGCCCAGGTGCCAACGACGATTTCTTCTCCTAAGAGGGGACGTCTGGCCAATACTACCTGCCAGGAATTCATCAGCCAGGCATGGTGGGACTGCTGCAGAGCCTCTACTCCCATGCCGAGCGCTTCGGACTGGAAGGTGCTGCAATCCTGAAAATAATTGATGATAGAGGGAAGGCTTAATCTGCCGTCCTCTGCAATCTCACTGTATCGAACGTGACTATGGAAGGTATACATAATAATCTGTTGTCCTTTCTTCCCGATTTTTCCTATAAATATAGAATATAATATAGATTGCTAGTAGAAATTTGTCAAGTTCTTGCTGAACAAAAAGGAGTGTGTTACACTGGGAATATAGAAGGTAGAGGAAATAGAAAAATAATTGGAAGGAATGAGAGGAAACTATGAAGATAGAGGAGAAAGAAAGGGGAGAGGAGCGCTGCCGGTTGGTCAACGGAACGTTCCTCGTGACAGTTTTGTTTTATCTTGGCGCCAGCATCAGTTTGTCGGGAATTTTGGCAAAAACAGACAGTATTTTGCTGCGTTTGACCGTTTCCCAGTTGATTTTGGCTGCTCCGACAGCGGGGTATTTGATTTTAGTGCGGCAGCCGTTTTGCGAGTCCATTCGCCTAAAGCCGTTAAAGCCTACCCGGATTTTGCTGGTGCTGTTATTTGCTCTGCTGGTGCTGCCGTTTATGTCGTTTATCAATGCGCTTTCTTTGCTTGTAACGACCAATCAGGCAACCGCAGAGCTGCAGGAGCTGACAAGGCTGCCGTTTGTAGTAAGCCTGCTTTTTGTAGCCCTGCTTCCTGCTGTTTTGGAGGAGACAGTTTACCGGGGAGTCTTTTTTCAGGAATATCGGAAAATCCATATCGGAAAGGGCATTTTATTAAGCGGCTTTCTGTTTGGACTGATGCACTTAAATTTGAATCAGTTTTCCTATGCGTTTGCGATGGGATGTATTTTTGCCGTCGTGATCGAGGCAACCGATACGATTCTTTCGACGATGCTGATTCATTTTGCGATCAATGCGTTTTCGACGGTGATGACATATTTGACTGCAGAACTGCCGATACTAGAACAGGCAGAGGGCTCTGCAATCACCATGACAGACGTGCTGCAAATTGGAGCAGCCGCGGTTATTCCTACGATTCTGGCTGTGTGGATTTTGGTTTGGCTGTCTCGTTTAGAGGGCAGAGGACATATTTGGTCGGAGCTTGTCGGTAAAGGGGCAGAGGAAAAGAAGCATTTGCTGACGATGCCGCTTTTAGCAGGAATGTTGATTTGCATAGGGTATATGATAGTATATGAGCTTTCCATCCGCTAGGAGGGATAGAGAGACAGGCGGGTGGGGGTCATTCCTCATCTAAGATAGAAAAAAGAAAGGAAGAAAACGATGGTATATGATGTGATGATAATAGGAGGCGGCCCGGCAGGGCTTACGGCAGCGATCTATGCGGCAAGGGCGGCGTTAAAGGCAGTTATTGTAGAGCGGGAGTTATCTGGCGGAGGGCAGATAATAGATACGTATGAGGTAGACAACTATCCGGGGCTGCCTGGCATCAGCGGCTTTGATCTGGCAGATAAATTTCAGGAACACAGCAACCGGATGGGTGTGGAAACGATTCTGGGAGCAGTGAAGCAGCTAAGACAGCTAGAGCCGTGGGAAGAGAAAGCTTTGGAGGAGGAACGTTTGGAGGAGTCAGGGTGGCTTCAGGCGGCCGGACAGGAGATTGTGCCAGAGCCGGAGGAATCAGCGCTTTCGGCAGAGGCCAATGAGAGTTCGGCAGAAGAAAAAAGGCTATGGGAAATTTTGCTGGAGGATGGGAGCGTGTATCAGACGAGGACAGTCGTGATTGCAACGGGCGCCAGACATCGGAAGCTGGGAGTTCCGGGAGAGGAGCTTCTGACTGGGGCAGGAGTTTCCTATTGTGCCACCTGTGACGGAGCATTTTTCAGAGAAAAGGATGTGGCGGTAGTCGGGGGAGGCGATGTAGCAGTAGAGGATGCGATCTTTTTGGCCCGTTTGTGCCGGAAGGTTTATGTCATACACCGAAGAGATACGTTCCGGGCAGCCGGAAGTTTAAGCAAGCGTTTAATGGAGCTGCCGAACGTAGAAATCCTATGGGATACTATAGTGGAGGAGATTTCAGGAAAGAGTGAAGGCGGCAGAGAAATGGTAGACGGGATTTTGACCTTTCATAAAAAAACAGAACAAAGGCAGACTATCGCAGTAGACGGCGTATTTTTGGCCGTGGGGATTGTGCCGAATACCGATTGCTTTACGGGGGTGGTAGAGCTTGATGAAGGCGGCTATATAAGAGCATCAGAGACTGGAAGTACAAGTGCGCCGGGGATTTTTGCGGCGGGAGATGTACGGACAAAGGCGCTGCGCCAGATTATTACGGCAGCGGCAGACGGAGCAAATGCGATTGCCTCGATAGAACGATATTTACAGTAGCTTTGCCGGTTTGCTAGATGGGAACAGGCTTTCTACAACGGCAGTGGACGGAGGAAAAATATCCGGCCGTCTGCTGTCGGAGGCTGTCCTGCCGGAACACCTCCTAAGATTTTCTGTCGTTTTCTGCATTTTAGCATTGACATATCCTCCTTCTTGTGATAGAATCTCAATCGTAGATGTAACAATTTCGTAATAATTAAAGAAAATCAGAACAAGAACATGTCGATGGGGTTTGTCGGAAGATTGAAGAGCGAAGGAGGATTATTCGTGAAGAAGAAGATCGTAAAGATAGGAACAGGAATTTGTGTGGCAGCAGCGGCTGCGTTAATATTGGGAGAAATGGGAAATGTACGGGCGTCTATGATGGGAAGCAGTTCGGGACTGGCGGGCATTTCCCTTTATATTGATCAGTTTTATGATGGCAGTGCGGAGCCGGATCAGATGATGCGTTCTGCGTTTCCGGATCAGAAGGCAGACGGAGAAACGGCGCCGGATCAGGAGACAGCACAGGCGGACGAGGCAGGTCAGCCGGCAGAGGCAGATGCAAAAGAGGGAAGCGGAAGCCAGCAGACAGAGGGGGATACAGATGCAAAAACTCCGGCCGAGGAGGAAGATGAGGAGGAGGAGCCGGATGAAGAGCCAACCTCTGAATTTGAGAATGTAGGTGTTTCTATTGCCAATAATTATGTGAATATCCGAAAAAAACCAAATACCGAGAGTGAAATCGTCGGAAAGCTTTATAAGGGCTGTGCCGCTACTATTTTAAAGAGAAAAGGCGAGTGGGTGAAAATTCAGTCCGGAAATGCAAAGGGCTATATCAATGCAGAATATTTGGCGATTGGTTTTGACGTAGATGAACTGGTAGACAAATATGGTACAAAGTGGGCTGTCGTGAATACGGAAACCCTGCGGGTAAGGATTGATCCTTCTACCGATTCTAAGATCGCTACTTTAGTACCGGAGGGAGAGCGGCTGCTGGTTTTAAGTGAAAATGAGGAATGGGTAGAGATTTCCATTGATGACGGTGATATTACAGGTTATGTCTCTGCCGAGTTTGTTAATATCGAGGTTGAGTTTGAGCATGCGATTACGATAGAAGAGGAAGAGGCAGAGCTGCGCAGACAGCAGGAGGCAGAGGAAGCGTTAAGGCAGCAGGAGGAAGCACAGAGACAGCAGCAACAGCAGGCAAGCCAGTCAAACTCTTCCAATCACAATTCCAACCAGAGCAGTTCCAGCTCGAATCAGAGTTCTAATTCTGGTTCCAGCGACAAAAAGAAGAATCCGCCGGTAAGCAGCGGCAATGCGACTGCTTCGATTGGTACTTCCAGCTCCTCCAATACTGGTGCATCCTCTACTGGAGCCCAGATTGCTGCATTTGCTCAGAAATTTGTAGGTTATCCATATGTTTACGGCGGTACAAGCTTAACAAACGGAGCCGATTGTTCCGGGTTTGTGCAGAGTGTTTATAAGAGCTTTGGAATTTCGATTCCGAGAGATTCCAGATCGCAGTGCGCAGGAGCAGGCTATCAGGTTAGCTTTGATTCCTTACAGCCAGGTGATTTGATTTTCTATACCAACAACAGCGGAACCGTAAACCATGTAGCGATGTATATTGGAGGCGGTCAGGTAGTCCATGCCAGCGATCCTTCCTCTGGTATCAAGATTTCCAATATGAGATACCGTACTCCTTATATGGCAAGGAGAGTTGTCAACTAAGTAAGTAAAAAAGAACAGGAATCCCGTAACCAGTCGGCTTGTCTGAAGGGTTACGGGATTTTTGTAATATAAATTGAAAATATTTGAAAATAAAAGAAAGAGCCTGCTCCTGTCTGAAAAGAGGAGAGGATTGGCAGATATACAAACTGCACAAAAAATCTGCTGAAAAATTGGAATACGACAAAATAAACAGATATTTCCAATATTAGTATATGATTTATCCACATATAAAAAAGTCAAAAAGACGTATAATAATGGTTATACACAGAGTTATCCACACTATCCACAGGGATAACCGGGGGAAAGATGGTGGAAATCGTCGATTGATGCCGAACCGTGTTTTGGTCTTTTTTCATAAAAATGTGGAAAAACTGTGCAAAAGGAAAAGTTGATCTTGACAAGGTAATTATCTAAAAAATCAAAATGAATTTTTATAATAGTATGAAAATGAAACAGGAATATGCTTGTCTTGAGAGGGAAATTGTGGTATAATGTTGACATGAAAGGACATTATATTAAATAAAAGGAGTGGTGGCATGAGGTATATCATCAGTGGTAAGGGGATAGACGTGACAGAGGGCTTAAAGTCAGCCATTTATGACAAGATTGGTAAGCTAGAACGTTACTTTACGCCAAGCACCGAGATTCATGTGACGCTGAGTGTGGAGAAGGAGCGTCAGAAGATCGAGGTGACGATTCCAATGAAGGGAAATATTGTAAGAGCTGAGCAGACCAGCGACGATATGTATGTCTCCATTGATTTGGTGGAGGATATCATAGAGCGTCAGCTCCGCAAATATAAAAATAAGCTGATTGACCAAAAGCAGTCCGGCGGCAGCTTTACGGCAGAGTTTTTGCAGGACGAAGCAGCGGACGAGGACAACATCCGTATTGTCCGTACCAAGCGCTTTGCCATGAAGCCGATGGATCCGGAGGAGGCTTGTGTTCAGATGGAGCTGTTAGGCCATAGTTTTTATGTGTTCCGCAATGCCGAGACAGACGAGGTAAATGTCGTATATAAGAGAAAAGGAAACAGCTATGGACTGATTGAACCAGAGTGCTGACCAAAAGAGAAAAGGCTGTGGTACCAGGGGTGCTGCAGCTTTATTCTTTTGCAGGGCGGCATAGGCCTTGCTTTCTATAAAAAGATGAACAAACTGTTAAAATTCTGCAAATCCGCGCAAAGATCTTGCATACTTCCGCACAAACTGTTACAATAAAAGCTGTACGTCCAAGGAGCGGGACAAATTGGTTGCGGAAGAAGCTGCTTTTTAAGAGGCTGACCGGAACCAGAAGCGAGGATCAGAATGGAGGAAAAACATGAGCCTGATTGACAAAATCATTGGTACACATAGTGAGAGGGAGTTAAAAAGGATTTATCCGATTGTAGATAAGATTGAGGCGTTAGAGCCGGAATATGAAAAGCTTTCTGACGAACAGCTCCGGGGAAAGACAGCGGAATTTAAGGAGCGTCTTGGAAAAGGAGAGACACTGGACGATTTGCTGGTGGAGGCGTATGCAGTCGTTCGGGAGGCAGCGAAGCGTACGCTTCATCAGAGACATTACCGGGTACAGCTTTTGGGCGGCGTCATTATGCATCAGGGTCGGATTGCCGAGATGAAAACCGGCGAAGGAAAAACACTGGTGGCAACCCTTCCTTCTTATTTGAATGCCCTAGAGGGAAAGGGAGTCCATGTCGTGACGGTCAACGATTACCTGGCCAAGCGTGACTCGGAGTGGATGGGACAGATTCACGAATTTTTAGGCCTCCGTGTCGGCTGTATTTTAAATAGCATGGACAACGACGAGCGGCGTGAGGCATATGCCTGTGACATCACCTATGCGACGAACAATGAACTGGGCTTTGATTATCTGAGAGATAACATGGTTATCTATAAGGAACAATTAGTGCAGCGCAGTCTGAATTTTGCGATTGTAGATGAGGTTGACTCCATTTTGATCGATGAAGCGAGAACGCCGTTGATTATTTCCGGACAGAGCGGAAAGTCAACAAAGCTTTATGAAGCCTGTGATATTTTGGCGCGTCAGATGAAGCGGGGCGAGGCCAGCGGAGAAATGACCAAAATGGCGGCTATCATGGGAGAGGAAATTGAGGAAACAGGAGACTTTATTGTCAACGAAAAGGATAAAAATGTCAGCCTGACGGCAGATGGTGTCGCGAAGGTAGAGCAGTTCTTTAAAATAGAAAACTTAGCCGATGCAGAGAATCTGGAAATCCAGCACAATATTATTTTGGCGCTCCGTGCGCATAACCTGATGTTTCGGGATAAGGATTATGTAGTAAAGGACGAGCAGGTTTTGATTGTAGATGAGTTTACCGGACGTATTATGCCGGGGCGGAGATATTCCGACGGTCTGCATCAGGCGATTGAGGCAAAGGAGCATGTAAAGGTAAAGCGGGAAAGCAAGACCCTGGCGACGATTACCTTTCAGAACTTCTTTAATAAATATGCAAAGAAGTGCGGAATGACCGGTACGGCCTTGACAGAGGAAAAGGAGTTCCGGGATATTTACGGAATGGATGTGGTCGAGGTGCCGCCGAATCTGCCGGTAGCCCGTGTGGATTTGCAGGATGCCGTTTATAAGACAAGAAAAGAAAAGCTGACTGCGGTGGTAGATGAGATCCAAAGGGCAAACGAAAAGGGACAGCCGGTACTGGTCGGTACGATTTCGATTGAGGCCTCCGAGGAGCTGAGCGATATGCTCAAAAAGAGACGGGTGCCTCATAAGGTCTTAAATGCGAAATTTCATGAGATGGAGGCGGAAATCGTAGCAGACGCCGGACAGGAGGGCGCCGTCACTATTGCGACCAACATGGCAGGCCGTGGTACAGATATCAAGCTCGGCGAAGGTGTGAAGGAGTTAGGTGGCTTAAAAATCATCGGTACGGAGCGGCATGAGTCCAGGCGTATCGACAATCAGCTCCGAGGACGCTCCGGTCGCCAGGGAGATCCGGGAGAGTCCCGTTTTTATCTGTCCTTAGAGGACGATCTGCTGCGTTTGTTTGGTTCGGAAAAGCTGATGACGATGTTTAATTCTATGGGGCTTCCGGACGGAGAGCAGATCGAACACAAGATGCTAAGCAGTGCGATTGAGCGTGCGCAGAAAAAGATAGAGGGCAACAACTATGGAGTACGTAAAAATCTCTTAGAATACGATCAGGTCAACAACGAACAAAGAGAAATCATTTACGCAGAACGCCGCCGGGTACTAGAGGGCGAAAATATGCGGGATGCGATTTATAAGATGATTATTGATACAGTAGAGGGTTGTGTCAATACCTGCATCAGCGACGACCAGAGTGCGGAGGACTGGGATCTGGCCGAGCTGAATCAGCTTCTGCTGCCGACTATTCCGTTGCCGGAGATCCGGCTGACCGACGATGAAAAGCGTCATATGAAGAAAAACGAACTGATGCAGCGCCTAAAAGAAGCAGCCGTAAAGCTCTATGAGGAAAAAGAAGCGGAATTCCCGGAAAAGGAACAGCTTCGAGAGCTGGAACGCGTCATCCTCCTAAAGGTAATTGATCGAAAGTGGATGGATCATATTGACGATATGGATCAGCTCCGTCAAGGAATCGGCCTGCAGGCCTACGGCCAGCGCGATCCGCTGGTGGAATACAAGTTTTCTGGCTTTGAAATGTTTGATTCGATGATCGCTGCGATCAGTGAAGAAACTGTGCGAACCCTGATGCACGTCCGGGTAGAACTGAAGGTAGAACGGGAGCAGGTAGCAAAAGTAACCGGGACAAATAAGGACGACAGCGCCGTCAACACCCCAGTCCGGAGGACGACCAAGAAAATACAGCCAAACGATCCTTGTCCATGCGGAAGCGGCAAAAAATATAAGCATTGCTGCGGACGCGCCGTATAAGCAGTTCGGGATTTTACGGGACTTAAATCAGTAATTCCCCGGACAAGGCACAGCGAAATTTGGGGACGCGGCGCTTTGCGGACACGAATTTTGCTGTGGGTCAGTGTCTTGGTAGGAGAATTACGGAACTTAAAATAAGGAGTGAGAGAAATGGTAGAACTGGATCAGTTCAAGTACACGCTAAGTACCTACACAGGGCCATTAAAGGAAATGGGGGATTCACTTTAACTTAGCAGCTAAGGCGCTGCGGGTAGAGGAAATCGAGCGTATTATGGAGGCTCCGGGCTTTTGGGACGATGCAGAAAAAGCACAGGCATTGATGCGGGAGCTAAAGGGATTAAAGGATGATATTGACGGTTATGCCTCGTTGCAGCAGGCCTATGAGGATATCCAGACGCTGTTAGAGATGGCCTACGAGGAAAACGATCCGGACATGATTCCAGAAATCGGCGAGGAGCTGCAGAATTTTATTGCGAAGCTGGAGGATCTTCGTATTTCTACTCTGCTTTCCGGTCCTTATGATCGGGACAACGCGATTTTAACGCTGCATGCCGGAGCAGGGGGGACGGAAAGCTGTGACTGGGCAGGAATGCTAAACCGGATGTACCAGCGTTGGGCAGAAAAGAAGGGATACCGGGTAGAGGTATTGGATTATCTGGACGGAGAGGAAGCCGGAGTCAAATCCGTAACGCTTCAGATTGACGGAGAAAATGCGTATGGCTATCTGAAATCAGAGCATGGCGTACACCGTCTGGTGCGGATTTCTCCTTTTAATGCTGCAGGAAAACGGCAGACCTCCTTTGTCTCCTGTGATGTTATGCCGGATATCGAGGAGGATTTGGATATCGAAATCAACGAGGACGATCTGCGGATTGATACGTACCGTTCCAGCGGGGCAGGCGGACAGCATATCAATAAAACCTCCTCAGCGATTCGGATTACCCATCTGCCGACCGGAATTGTCGTTCAGTGTCAAAACGAGCGTTCTCAGCATATGAATAAAGACAAAGCCATGCAGATGTTAAAGGCAAAGCTCTATTTGCTAAAGCAACAGGAAAATGAACAAAAGGAAGCAGGTATTCGAGGAGAGCAAAAGGAAATCGGCTGGGGCAGCCAGATTCGCTCTTATGTGCTGCAGCCTTATACGATGGTAAAGGATCATCGGACGAATGAAGAAAGCGGCAACTGCACCAGCGTGTTAGACGGCAACCTGGACCCTTTTATCAACGCATATCTGCGCTGGAACAGTGTAAAAGAAAAGGAGTAATGCAGTGTGGGAATCCATAAACAGGTTCTGTTTCGTTTAGGCGGGGAGGAGTATGGACTGGATATCTTTTCGGTGGAAGAGATTGTTCAGCATATTCCCTTGCAGCCGGCGCCAACTCCGTCAAAGCATATTGCCGGGATGATTCATCGGAGAAATCAGGTAGTTCCGGTTTACAATTTACGCGCCCGTTTTGGGCTGCCGGATGCGCCGATTGTCACACTGGCTATTGTACTTGTAAAAGGGATGAAGGTAGCACTGGCGATTGATCAGGTAGTAGAGATTGTAGAGCCGGAGGAGGAAGAGGTACACATGGCGCCGCCATTGCTGCGGATGACAGATACTGCCTACGTTGGCCAGGTAATCCGTGTCAAAGGGCGGTTGGTGGTTCTGTTAGACCTGGATACTCTCCTGACCGAAGGGGAGCAGGAAAGGGTGGAGGCAATGCTCCGAACAGGAAATGCTAATCCAACCGGTTAAAAAAGAGAAGAATCCGATCCGTTAAGAGCATTTTTAACAAAAAATGCTCTTTTTTGAGTGAAAATTGGTGAAAAATTCTGTTCGGTTAAGGTTTGCTTTTTTGGGGATGGTGTGTTAAGATTCTCTCTGTGACAAACAAATGTATTCCGTGAACGAACAAAAGGAAGGAAAAGGGGAGAAAACGGCATGAAAGAAGGGGAGATGCTCTATCTTATAACGCAAAGAGCGGTTCCTGAGGTTTTGCTGAAGGTAGTAGAGGCAAAGCGTCTTTTAGAGACAGAGCGGGTCTTGACGGTACAGGAGGCGACGGACGAGGTTGGAATCAGTCGAAGTTCTTTCTATAAATATAAGGATGATATCGCTCCCTTTTATGACCATGCCAGAGGGAGGACGATTACCTTTATGATACAGATGGATGATGAACCCGGGGTGCTTTCCAACGCGCTCAACCGGATTGCCGCCTTTGGGGTCAATATTCTGACGATTCACCAGAGTATACCCGTCAACCAGATTGCCACGATTACCATCAGTATTGAGATCACGGGAGAGAGGGTAGATATCACGGCGATGTTAGAGGATATCGAGACTATGAAAGGCGTACAATATATGAAAATACTGGCCCGTGAATAGTGTGTGGAAGAGGACGTGCAGCCAGAAGGAGGAAAGGAAGGAAACGATGATTGCAATAGGGATTATTGGATATGGGACGGTAGGCTCCGGAGTGTATGAGGTGATCCAGACCAACCGGGAAAGCATTGCGAAAAGAGCAGGAGAAGAGATTACGGTAAAACGGATTTGCGACCTGAGAGACTTTCCGGGCGATCCGGCAGAGGCTTTGCTGACAAAGGACTTTAAAGAGCTGGCAGAGGATCCGGAGATTCGCATTATTGTGGAGACGATGGGAGGCGTACAGCCTGCCTATGATTATGTAAAAATGGCGTTGGAGCATGGAAAAAGCGTATGTACCTCCAACAAGGAGCTGGTGGCCAGGCATGGCTCGGAGCTGTTAGCGATAGCCAAGGAACGAAGCTTAAATTTTCTCTTTGAAGCAAGCGTAGGAGGCGGTATCCCGATTATCCGTCCGTTGAATCAGGCGCTGACTGCAGATGAGATTGTAGAAATCAAAGGTATTTTAAACGGAACGACGAACTATATTTTAACAAAGATGACAAGAGAGGGAGCCGAGTATGAAGAGGTGCTGCGGGAGGCGCAGGAGAAGGGCTATGCAGAGCGGAACCCGGAGGCGGATGTAGAGGGACACGATGCCTGCCGGAAAATCGCGATTCTGACCTCTCTGGCCTATGGCAGTCAGGTAGATTACGAGGATATCCATACCGAAGGGATTACACAGATTACCAAGACGGACATCGCCTATGCAAAGGCGATGGATGCCGCCATCAAGCTGCTCGGATCGAGCAAGCGTCAGGGGAAAATCTATGCCCAGGTAGCGCCGGTACTGGTACGAAGCGATCACCCGCTGTATGGAGTCAACGATGTGTTCAATGCTATTTTTGTCAAAGGGAATGTATTGGGTGAGGTGATGTTTTACGGACGCGGAGCAGGGAAGCTTCCGACTGCCAGCGCCGTTGTATCGGATGTGATTGATGCAGTCAAGCATAAAAATACCAATATTATGACGCTGTGGAGCAGTAAAAAGCTGGAGCTGGGCTGCTTTGAGGATTCCGCCAGCCGCTTTTTTGTCCGTGTTCCAGAAAGTGAACGAAAGCAGGCACAAAAGCTATTTCAAGCGGATGGCTTTCAGGAAATCAAAGCAGAAGGGATTACCGGGGAATATGCGTTTCTGACTGGTGTTTTGACCGAACGGGAATATGCGAAGAAGGCAGAGGAGCTTTCCGTTCTTAACCGAATCCGCGCAGCTTTTTAGGAGAGTCAACTACCCACGGCCGAAGGGCAGTGGGAGGGGCCTATGACAAACGAAAGGGGTTTCTTTATGAAATATGTGATTGTATTAGGCGATGGTATGGCAGATCGGCCTATCCAGGAGCTGGGCGGCAAAACTCCGCTGGCCTATGCCACAACTCCGAACTTGGATCGGCTGGCGGCAGGAGCCCAAATCGGGATGGTGCAGACGATTCCAGAGGGGATGAAGCCTGGGAGTGATACTGCGAATCTGGCTGTACTGGGGTATGATCCGAGACAATATTATACCGGGCGTTCTCCTTTAGAAGCGCTTAGCATCGGCGTTCCGATGGAGAAAACGGATATTGCACTGCGCTGTAACCTTGTCACCTTGACAGAGGAAGAGTCTTATGAGGAAAAACGAATCATCGATCATAGCTCCGATGAGATTTCTACGGAGGATGCCCATATTTTAATAGAAGCAATCAAGGAGGTCTTTACCGAGGAAGCCTGGAGCTTTTATACAGGCACAAGCTACCGTCATCTGACGATCTGGCACGAAGGACGGGTGGTGGAGCTGACGCCTCCTCATGATATTTTGGAGCAGCAGATAGGCGCTTATCTGCCGGAGGAGGAAGCGCTGCGCCGGATGATGGAAAAAAGCTTTGCGGTTTTAAACCATCATCCGTTAAATGAAGAGCGAGCCAGGAAGGGCTTGCACAAGGCCAATTCGATTTGGTTTTGGGGAGCCGGGACAAAGCCGGCCTTAGCCTCCTTTTATGAAAAGACCGGGAAACGCGGGGCAATGATTTCGGCGGTGGATTTGCTAAAGGGGATTGCCGTCGGAAGCGGGATGCGGATGATTGAGGTAGAGGGAGCAGATGGGACGCTTCATACAAATTACGAGGGAAAAGCCGCTGCTGCCGTAAAAACGTTATTGGAACAGGGAGATGACTTTGTCTATATTCATGTAGAGGCGCCGGATGAAATGGGGCATCAGGGCAGCATAGAGCGAAAGATAGAGGCGATTGAATATCTGGATGCCCGTGTGATAGGTCCTTTGGTGCAGGCGCTAGAGGAACAGCATACAGATTTCCGTCTGCTGGTGCTGCCGGATCATCCGACGCCGATAGCCGTGCGGACGCATACCTCGGATCCGGTGCCGTATCTGCTTTATGACAGTACACGAACAGAGCAGCATGACTGGCTGTATAACGAAGCAGCGGCAGAGCAAACCGGACAGCTTTTGCAGGAGGGGTATCGTCTGATGGATATCTTGTTAGAAAACTGATGTTGTATTTTAGAAGGCTTCGAGCTATAGTAAACGACAAAAAGACTTGAAAACTGATTGGAGAAAGGGGCATGACCGGAAATCATGATAAAGGTAGTAAAATTCGGGGGAAGCTCTCTGGCAAGCGCAGAGCAGTTTCAAAAGGTCGGAGAGATCATCAGGAGCGATGAGGAGCGTAAATATGTGATTCCGTCGGCGCCAGGGAGACGCTTTCCGTCAGATGAAAAGGTGACGGATATGCTGTATGCCTGTTATGCGCGGGCGGAGGCAGGAGAGCCGTTTCAAAAGGAGCTGGCAGCTATTCAGGCACGTTATGAGGAAATCATGGAGGGGCTTTCCCTTTCCTTAAATCTGGAAAAAGAATTTGAAACGATGGAGCGGCTGTTTGCAGAGGGAGCCGGGAGCGATTATGCTGCCTCCCGCGGAGAATACCTCAACGGAATTGTGATGGCCGCTTATCTGGGATATGAGTTTTTGGATGCCGCCGAGGTGATTCGCTTTAATGAAGCAGGAGAGTTTGAGGCAGAGGAGACAAACAGCCTTGTTGGAGAACGGCTAAAGACGATGGAGCGCGCCGTGATTCCTGGCTTTTACGGTGCTTATAAGGACGGCAGGATAAAGACCTTTTCCAGAGGCGGCTCGGATATTACCGGTTCGATTGTCGCCAGAGCAGTACGGGCAGACGTTTATGAAAACTGGACGGACGTATCGGGCTTTTTGATTGCCGATCCGCATATCATCGAAGATCCGAAGGGGATCGAATCGATTACCTATAGAGAGCTGCGGGAGCTTTCCTATATGGGAGCCGGAGTGCTGCATGAGGATGCTATTTTCCCGGTCAGACGGGAGGGAATTCCGGTCAATATCCGCAACACCAACGCACCGGGGGATAATGGAACCTGGATTGTAGAAAGCACCTGTCAGAAATCCAAATATGTCATAACCGGAATTGCCGGAAAGAAGGGCTTTTGCGCTATCAATATTGAAAAGGATATGATGAATTCGGAGGTAGGCTTTGGCAGGAAAGTGCTGCAGGTCTTTGAGGAAAATGAAATTTCCTTTGAGCATGTGCCGTCCGGGATTGATACGTTTACGGTGTTGGTCGATCAGCACGATTTTATCCATAAGGAGCAGCGTGTCGTATCCGGCATCCACAGAGCCGTTCAGCCGGATTCGATTGACATCGAAGCAGACCTGGCGCTCATAGCAGTGGTAGGACGCGGCATGAAATCTACCCGCGGGACGGCGGGTCGGATTTTTTCGGCTCTGGCACATTCCCATATCAACGTAAAAATGATTGATCAGGGATCTAGTGAGTTAAACATTATCATCGGGGTCGCAGACAAGGATTTTGAAGCGGCCATCAAGGCGATTTATGATATTTTTGTTATCGTGCAGCTATAAAGCGGATTGGAAGGATAATCCAAATCAAGAAAAAACAGTAGTTTGAAAAAAGCTGCTGTTTTTTTATGAGAATATGCTATACTAATTTCGGTCATGTTCCTCTAAGTGCCTGCATATGATAAAGGATAGAGAGGCCTGTTTTGGAATGTAAGTTCGATAGAAGGGCTGCTTTTTACAGAATTTGTGTAGATGGGGCGAAAAAGATGTCAAAACCTGAATAAATTCATGGTAAAATGTGATAAAAAAGTCAAAATATCCTGTACTTTCTAGTAGAATTATGATAAAATAGAATGCAAGAAAAGACTGCAGAGTGGAGGATGACCCTATGAAGTATTGCTCACAGGAAGATATTTATTTATTTCGTACTGGTAATGCCAGACAGGCATACCGAAATTTTGGGTGCCATTACATCGAAGCAGAGGATGCGTACCGCTTCTGTGTATGGGCGCCAAATGCGGCGGCAGTCAGTGTCGTAGGTGATTTTAATGACTGGAAGCCTAAGGCCGATCCGATGAAGGAGATCGAGACGGGGATCTATGAGGCCGTGATCCCGGAGGTCAAGGAAGGGATGTGCTATAAATTCTGCATCCAGACCAAAAAGGGCGAGCTGCTCTACAAGGCCGATCCTTATGCCTTTTATGCAGAGTTAAGACCGGAGACAGCGTCCCGTATCTGGAAGCTAGACGGCTATCATTGGAGGGACAAGGGCTTCCTTTCCAGGCGGGCTAAGATGAATTCCGTCAATGTCCCGATGTCTATTTACGAGATGCACCTTGGCTCCTGGCGCGGAAAGAAAGAAGAGGAGGAGACTTATCCGAATTTTCGTCAGATTGCAGATTGGCTCGTACCGTATGTGCAAGAGATGGGCTTTACTCATGTAGAGCTGATGCCGGTGACGGAGTATCCATTAGATATGTCGTGGGGCTACCAGGTGACAGGCTATTATGCCGTCAGCTCCCGCTATGGGACGCCGCAGGATTTTATGTACCTGGTGGACAAGCTTCACCGTGCCGGGATAGGCGTGCTGTTAGACTGGGTTCCGGCGCATTTTCCAAAGGATGCCCATGGTCTGATCCGGTTTGACGGGGAGTGCTGCTATGAGCATGCCGATCCGAGAAAGGGCGAGATGCCACAGTGGGGGACACTGACGTATAATTACGGCAGGCCAGAGGTGCAAAGCTTCCTGATTTCAAGTGCGGCCTTTTTCGCAGACGTTTATCATATCGACGGGATTCGCCTGGATGCGGTCAGCGCGATGCTTTATCTGGACTTTGGCAAGCAGCAGGGAGAATGGGTGCCGAATGAGGAGGGTCACAACATTAACTTTGAAGCGGTTAAATTTATGCGGAATTTAAACCAGGCATTGCATGAGACGTTCCCGGGCTTTATTACGATAGCCGAAGAATCCACCGCTTATCCGAGAGTGACGCATCCGATAGAGGAGGATGGGCTTGGCTTTTCCTATAAGTGGAATATGGGGTATATGCACGATACCCTTTACTATATCGGTCTGGATCCGATTCACCGGAAGTTCCATCATAGTGCGATGACCTTTTCCATGGAATATGCGTTCAGTGAGAATTATATTCTGCCGTATTCTCATGATGAGGTCGTACATGGAAAGGCTTCCATGGTCAATAAAATCTGCGGAGATTATGAGCAGAAGTTTTCAACGTTAAAGACACTGTATGGCTATATGTTTGCTCATCCAGGCAAAAAGCTGTTGTTTATGGGCGATGAGTTTGCCCAGTTTATCGAATGGGATTATAAAAAGGAGTTAGACTGGAAGCTGCCGGAGGAATATGACAGTCACCGCGGCGTCAAGAATTTTATGGCAGCGCTCAATCAGTTTTATCGCGAGCATCCGGCCTTTTACCAGATTGAGGATTCCTGGGACGGCTTTGAGTGGATGAACGTAGAAGATGAAGAATATAGTGTGTTTGCCTTTGTCAGAAGATCGAAAAAGCGCAAGGAGCAGATTATCTGTGCCTTTAACTTTACGCCGGTAGAACGGTCAAAATACCAACTTCAGGTACCGGGTCTTGGCAGTCTGACCGAGATTTTCTCCAGTGACCAGGCTGAATTTAACGGGGCCGGGAGAAAGAACCGGAAAAAGAAAATACGAAAAAGAAAGAGGACAGATCGGAAGTTTAAAGAAACAAATCGGGATTATATAGCAGAGGTAGATATACCACCGTTAAGCGTTATTTATTTTCTCTATGAAGAGGCAGAGACCCCCTCTACGAGAAAAAGAAATAAAATAGACCAGAAATGAACAAAATCAGGAGGACAAAAACATGGTAGGGAAGAAAAAATGTGTTGCAATGTTGCTGGCCGGGGGCCAAGGTAGCCGCCTGTATGCACTGACACAGAAGCGGGCAAAGCCTGCAGTAGAGTTTGGAGGGAAGTACCGGATCATTGATTTTCCTCTTTCTAACTGTACAAACTCCGGTATTGATACGGTAGGCGTTCTGACGCAGTATGAGCCGTTGGAGTTAAATGCTTATATCGGAAACGGAGCGCCGTGGGATCTGGATGGCATGAATAGCGGAGCCTATGTGCTGCCGCCGTATGTCAAAGGAAAGAAGGGTGAGTGGTACGCTGGTACAGCTAATGCGATTTATCAGAACATTAACTTTATTGACCGTTACAACCCGGATTATGTTCTGGTACTTTCCGGTGATCAGATTTATAAGATGGATTATAACGATATGCTTCGTGTTCATCAGGACAACAATGCAGACGCCACGATTGCTGTTATTGAAGTACCGATGAAGGAGGCATCCCGGTTTGGTATTATGAATACAGATGCCGAGATGAGGATCGTTGAGTTTGAGGAGAAGCCGCAAAACCCGAAGAGCAATACCGCTTCTATGGGAATTTATATCTTTTCCTGGGCGAAGATGAGGGATTACCTGATTGCTGATGCCAACGATGAAACCTCAGAGAAGGATTTCGGAAAGAATATCATTCCTAAGATGTTAGAGAACGGAGAGCGGATGTTTGCGTATCTGTTTGAGGGCTGCTGGAGAGACGTCGGAACGATTGACAGTCTTTGGGAAGCCAATATGGAGCTGCTTGGCGAGAATCCAGCGCTGAACTTAGATGACGACGATATGCGTATCTATACCAGGAATTATACGAATCCAGCTCATTTTATTTCCGATACTGGTATCGTGCATAACAGCATCGTATCCGACGGCTGCGTGATTGAGGGCGAGGTAGAGCATTGTGTCCTGCACGATGGAGTACGGATCGGCAAAGGTACAAAGATTAAGGATTCTATCATTATGTCCAATACCATAATCGGGGAAAACTGTGAGATAAACAAGGCGATTTTAGATGGAGATATCCGGGTATGGGACAATGCTGTAATCGGTGGCCAGGAGGGCAAAATCACCGTACTTGGTTCTGGAACAGTAGTAGGCAAGGGTGCAACCATCGAAGAGGGCGCTATGATAGCGCCGGATCAGAAAATAGACTAACGGAGGACACAAATTATGCAAAGAGATGTATTCGGCCTTATCTATGCCGGTGAAGAGAATTTAAGACTCGGGGAGCTGATCAATAAGCGTAATGTGGCTGCTCTGCCGATTGCAGGAAGATACCGCATACTGGACTTTGTTTTGAGCAATATGGTCAATTCCAATATCCGTAACATCGGTATTATCACTAAGAGAAATTACCAGTCTTTGATGGATCATTTGGATTCCGGGAAGGATTGGGATTTGAGTCGTAAAAGAGACGGTTTGTTTATCCTGCCTCCTTATGACACGGTAGAAAACAGCGCAGTACATGAGGGGATGTTAGATTCCCTGGCAGGAGCAGGAGCTTATCTACGGAAGGTTCCGCAGGAATATTGTTTGTATTCTGCTTCTTCCCTGATTTATAATGCTACTTATAATGAAATGTTCCGCCAGCATATCGAGCGGAATGCCGATATTACGATTTTATATTGCAAGAGAAGCGCAGGTTCCAGTCGCTGCGTATCCAATTTCAGCAATCTTTCCATGGAGATGGACGAAAACGAGCGGGTACGGAACGCCCATTTCTGTACGAGCCGGGACGAGCCGGGTCTGATTGGGTTAGAGTGTATGCTGATCAAAAAGGATCTGTTAAAATATCTGTTGGACAATGCCGTAGCCAGAAATAAGCACAATTTGATTCAGGATGTCATTTTGGAAAATATCAACCGTCTGCATGTGTATGGCTATGAATATACCGGCTATGTATCCAAAATCGACTGTGTGGCAGGTTATTACAAGGCCAATATGGATATGCTGCTGCCAGAGGTACAAAAGGATTTGTTTTATCAGTCCAACAGCATCTATACCAAGACAAAGGACGAGGCTCCGGCAAAATATGGCAGTCAGGCAGAGGTACACAATAGTTTGATTGCCAGTGGCTGCAAGATTGAAGGAAAGGTAGAGGATTCTATTTTGTTCCGCGGCGTTTATGTGGCTCCGGGTGTCACTCTGAAAAACTGTATTGTGATGCAGGACAGCCAGATTTATGAAAATGCCTCTTTAAATAAGGTGATTTTGGATAAGAACGTAAGCATCCGTCCAGGCTCTGTTCTGGCAGGAAACGAGCAATATCCGTTTATCATACCGAAGGGAGCGATTGCTTAATGGCACGAACAAACGAAAAAAAGCCTGCGAAGCGAAGCAGCAAAAAGCAGGTAGAAGAGGAAAAGCAGGAAGGCAATGCGGTCAGCCCAGCGCTGACAAAGGAGCCAGAAGCAGAAAAGCAGTCTGAAAAGGAGCCAGAAGCAGCAAAGCAGCCTGAAAAAGAGCCAGAAGCATCGAAACAGACAGAGGAGGAACTAAAGCCTAAGAGACGGGGCAGACCAAAAAAGACAGAAGTGAAACCGGCAGAGGAAGCAAAGCCGGAAGCAGACAACCGGATAGAGGAAGAAAGTAAGCCGCAGGAATCCGTCGTCAGCGAGACGGAGGAAACGGCAAATCCAAAGGAAGAAACTGCAGCGAAGAAGTCAAAAAGAAGTGTAAAGCCAAAGGGAGAAAAGGCTGCCGAAAGGACGAAAAAGGCAAAGGATGAAGAGGAAAAGGCAGCAGACAAGACGGAGCAGGCAGCAGAAAGCGGCAGCAGGAAGAAAAGAGCCCAAAAGGTGGACGCCCCTGCCGAGGAGCCAAGCGATCATACCGCCGTAGAACCGGAAGCAGAAACCATGACTTTAAAAAAGGCCGCAACCAGGCGGGATATCCGGAAGGATGCAGCAAAGAGTGGGACAGCAGTGGAAGGGGGGACGGAAATGAAGACAAAGCCGTCGGAAATGACACCGAAACCGGAAACTCAAGAAACCGTAGAAAAATTAAGGGTACTCATGATTGGTTCGGAATGTGTTCCGTTTGCCAAGACAGGCGGATTGGCAGACGTGCTGGGAACCTTGCCTCAGGCACTCAATAAGCTGGATGTAGATGCCAGGGTGATGATTCCGTTCCATAAGCAGGCAAAGGAAAAATACCGGATGCAGACAGAACATGTCACAGACTATTATATTTATTTGGGCTGGAAGAGCATGTTCGTCGGAATTGATAAGCTCGAACTGAATGGCGTCACCTATTATCTGATTGACAATGAGGATATGTTTGGCGGCCCAATCTATAAGGGCCAGATTCCGGAGGGAGAGCAATATGCCTTTTTTGCCAGAGCAGCCTGTGAGGCAATGGATCGGATAGACTTTGTGCCTCAGGTGGTTCATTGCAATGACTGGCAGTGTGGTATGATACCAATGCTGTTAAAAACGCAGTACCTTCACCGTCCGCAGTCGGGGGCAAAGACGGTCTTTTCCATCCACAACCTGATGTATCAGGGACAGTACTCCTTCGCACAGGTACAAGAGTGGTTTGGCATTGAGGATCGGTATAATACGCCAGAGTTTATTGAGCATTACGGCTGTGCCAGCTTTATGAAGGCAGGTCTGGTGTTCTGTGATAA
The DNA here is from genome assembly GCA_949155905.1 of uncultured Lachnospiraceae bacterium. Taxonomy (GTDB): domain Bacteria; phylum Bacillota; class Clostridia; order Lachnospirales; family Lachnospiraceae; genus MGBC131033. Next base: position 14,492 of record CASCWU010000018.1, on the reverse strand, counting down.
AATCAGTACCGTCAGCCCAACCTATGCCGAGGAAATCCGGATTCCGTATTTCTCTTATGGAATGGAAGGTATTTTAAATGCCAGAGCGCATGAGACGATTGGTATTTTAAATGGGATGAATATGGAAGAATTTGATCCAGAGACGGATCCTAAGATTCCGTATCATTTTACACCGGATCATTTAGAAGGGAAACGTAAGGATAAAGAAGCCCTGTTGATGGAATTGGGACTGAATGTCGATCTTGATACTCCATTGATTGGTATGGTAGGAAGGCTGACGCACCAAAAGGGTCTGAATCTGCTGATGCCTATTTTCGATGAACTGATGCGGGAACGGGTATCCATTGTAATTTTAGGAACCGGGGACAGTGAATATGAGAACTTCTTCCGCAGCATGGAGTCGGTTTACCGGGGACGGGTATGTGCCTATATTGGCTACAGCGATGACGTGGCACACCGGATTTATGCAGCGAGTGATTTGTTCCTGATGCCGTCCAAGTTCGAGCCATGCGGGATTTCCCAAATGATCGCTCTGCGTTATGGTACGCTTCCAATCGTGCGGGAAACAGGCGGTTTAAAGGATACCGTTATTCCGTACAATGAATTTACAGGAAAAGGAAACGGATTTTCCTTTACAAATTATAACGCATATGATATGTTAAAAGTAATCCGGTATGCACTTTATGTCATTCAGAACAAGGAGCATTTGGCAAATCTGCAGAAGTCAGCCTTTGCTTCGGACTACAGCTTTGCAAAGTCGGCCGAGACATATCGGGATATGTTCCGCAGTCTTTTATAGAAGGCGGCTGTTTAAAATAAGAAGTTGGAGGGTGTCTCTTTTACAGAACAGTGAGGCGCCCTCTTTTCCCGGCTTTTCGGGAGAGGAACTGTTACGAAATAAATTTCCTAAAGGGGGAAATTTATTTCTGCACAGTTCTGGTAGGAATATAGTGCCGTAAAAACTATGTTCTAAGAGGAAACAGGAGCTTGCTGTTCCCTCTATCAAAGAAAACAGTAGGATGGAGAGAAAAGTATGGAAGTAACAGAGATGAAGAAAATGACGGCGGAGGAGATCGTCGAAAATATCAGGGGGAAGATCAAACGGCATTTTGGCCGTGAGCTGGAGAATGCCTCGCAGGAGGAATTGTATAAGGCCAGCGCCCTTTGTATTCGGGACGATATTATGGACAAATGGAGCCGTACCAAGCAGAAGATTATTCAGGATGGACTAAAAACGGTCTATTACATGTCAGCAGAGTTTTTAATGGGGCGTGCTTATACAAACAACCTGATTAACATGCACTTAGAGGAGGAATATCAGGAGGCATTTCGTAAGATCGGTCTGGATTTGGATAAAATAGCCGATCAGGAAAAGGATGCCGGTCTGGGAAACGGCGGCTTAGGACGTCTGGCAGCCTGTTTTTTAGACTCTCTGGCCACCTTAAAAATGCCGGCAATGGGCTGCGGAATTCGTTATGAATATGGGCTGTTCAAGCAGAAGATTGTAGACGGGGCGCAGATTGAAGTAGAGGATGACTGGCTGAGCGACGGCTATGTCTGGGAGGTCGAAAAGGCAGAATATAGCGTAGAGGTGCATTTTAACGGTCATGTTACGGAGGAATGGACAGAAAACGGCCTGAAGATTACCCATAGAGATTACAATACGGTTATTGCCGTACCATACGATGTTCCGGTAGTCGGCTATGACAGCGAGCATCCGGCGACGCTTCGTTTATGGGGCGCACGTGCGGCAGATGAGTTTGATCTGAATTCCTTTAACCGCGGGGAATATACCAAGGCCGTCATGAACCGTGAGCTGGCAGAGATTATTTCCAAGGTGCTTTATCCGGCGGACGATCATGACCAGGGGAAACAGCTTCGCTTAAAGCAGTTCTATTTCTTTACTTCTGCCACGATGCAGAGTATGGTCAGTCACCACAAAAAATATTATGGGGATCTGCATTCCCTGCCAAAGCATGCCGTGATCCAAATCAATGACACACATCCGACGTTGGCGATTCCAGAGTTGATGCGCATTTTGATGGATGAAGAGGGCATGGGCTGGGATGAGGCATATGATATCGTCAGCCAGATGTTTAACTATACCAACCATACGATTTTATCCGAAGCGTTAGAATGCTGGGATGAGAGTATGTTCCGGCTGCTGCTTCCTCGTATTTATTCCATTGTGCAGACCTTGAATCAGAAGTATTGTGAGATCTTGTATCGTTATTATCCGGGTGATATGCAAAAGATCAGTAAAATGGCAATTGTGGCCTATGGACAGATCCGGATGGCAAATTTATGTGTTGCTGTCACCAGAAGAGTGAATGGGGTTTCTCAGCTTCATGGGGATATTTTAAAACAGGATCTGTTTCAGGATGCTGACCGGATTTATCCGCAGAAATTTTTGGCGATTACCAACGGGATTACGCAGCGTCGTTGGCTGGCATTGGCCAACCCTGGTCTGACGAAGCTGATGAGAGAGGCATTAGACGAGGACTTTATTGCGGATTACCGGGTATTCGAGAAGCTGATGCCATATGCAGAGGATGCCGGATTCCGTGCTGATTATGCCAAGGTAAAGCAGCAGAATAAAGAGCGGCTGGCAGAGTATCTGCAAAAGCAGCAGGGTATTATTATGAATCCGGACTCTTTGATTGACGTGCAATGTAAGCGGCTGCATGAATACAAACGGCAGTTGATGAAATGTATTCATCTGTTGTATCTTTACAATACCCTGATGGAAGATCCAAATGCGATTACCCAGCCGATTACAATGGTATTTGCCGCCAAAGCAGCACCAGGATATATCCGGGCAAAAAATATTATCCGTCTGATTCATGCGATTGCAGATTTGGTCAATAACGATCCAAGGACAAAAGATTTGTTAAAGGTAGTATTTTTGGAAAATTACCGCGTGTCGGCAGCAGAGGTGCTGATTCCGGCAGCCGATATTAGCGAGCAGATTTCGACAGCAGGCTTAGAGGCTTCCGGTACTGGAAATATGAAGTTTATGATGAACGGTGCGATTACGCTTGGGACGATGGATGGCGCGAACGTAGAGATCTACGAGCAGGTAGGGCCAGAGAATATCTTTATTTTTGGCGCTACCGCTACCGAAATCAGCAATATGAAGAAATTCCGTTCCTATCATCCAGGGGAGATTTTCGAGCGGAATGCGATAGTGCGGAAGGCAGTAGACCGTTTGGTAGATGGGACACTGACTACGGTAAGCAGACAGCAGTTTTCTACGTTGTATCAGTCCTTGCTGTTTGGAGATCAACAGGATGGAGCCGATCCTTATTTTGTTCTTTATGATTTACCAGCTTACATTGAGCGGTTTGCCCAGACGGTAGAGACTTATCAGAAACAACCAGAGGAATGGCTGAAAAAAGCGATTATCAATACTGCCAAATCAGGATATTTCAGCTCAGACCGTACTATCGAAGAGTACAATGCGAAAATTTGGGGTTTAAGCAGGTTTGAGGCATGATTTGGTTACATGTATCGACAGAGATAGAATATAGAACTCCTTTAGGAGCATTGCGGACAGGCGAGGCAGTACGCCTGTCCCTTGCCGCAGCAGAGGAGCCTGCAGACAGAGAAAAACAGGACGTAGAATGGGAAAAGGACTATGAAGTAGGGATAAAGCTGCTAGGGCCGGAAGGAACCTGGCAGAAATATAAGCTGATTCAGACGGGGTGTGCAAAGGAAACGGGGCATGCGCCGTCTTTTCAAGCTGTTTTCCCTTTAAAAGAGGCGGTGTCCTGGTGGTCCTGTGAATGGACAGCGCCTAAGGAGGCAGGTGTTTACTGGTATTATTTTTCCATCCGTAAGGGAGAGGAGCAGTTTTTTTACGGGCCGGGAGCCGGACGGCAGAGCGGCAGAGGAGTCTTGTCAAAGGATATTCCGCCATGCTATCAGCTAACGGTATACGAAAGAGATTTTCAAACACCGGAATGGTTTCAGAATGCAACTATGTATCAGATTTTTCCGGATCGCTATTGCAGAGGACGGAAGGAAAATCTGGAAAAAGGGATTCGTTACCATCAGTTTCGCTGCAGAACCGTTTATGCTCATCCGAATTGGGAGGAGGTTCCTTATTACCGGGCGATGCCAGAAGAGAAGGATTATTATCCGTCTGATTTTTTTGGCGGGGATTTAGAGGGAATCCGTCAAAATCTGGATATCCTGCAGGAAATGGGAATTACCTGTCTGTATTTGAATCCTATCGTAGAGGCCGATTCCAATCACCGTTACAATACCGCTGATTATAAAAAAGTCGATCCGATTTTAGGAACGATGGAGGATTTTATCCGGCTTTGTAGGGAGGCGGAGCGAAAGGGAATTCGGATTTTGTTAGATGGAGTGTTTTCCCACACCGGTTCAGACAGCATCTATTTTAATAAAGAAAAAAACTATTTAGAGCCAGGAGCATACCAGGAGGAGGCGTCTCCTTACGATAGCTGGTATAGCTTTGGAAAGGACCGCAACGAGTATAAAAGCTGGTGGGGCTTTGATACATTACCGGAGGTCGATGAATTGGATCCGGATTGGCAGGATTATATCATAAAGGGAAAGGAAAGTGTCTTTCGCCATTGGCTGGACAAAGGGGCGTATGGCTTTCGGCTGGACGTTGCCGACGAGCTTCCCGATGAGGTGATCGAAGAAATGCGTCTGGCGACGAAGCAAAAGGACGCAGATAAGGTATTGCTGGGGGAGGTCTGGGAGGACGCGACAACAAAGGAAAGCTATGGAGTAAAGCGGACGTATGCTTTGGGAAAAGGGCTTGACAGCGTGATGAATTATCCGTTCCGCGACTGCACCTTAGCCTGGCTGAACGGGCATTGCCAGGCAGAGGAGATCGCCTGTTTTTTGAATGCACAGCGTGCGAATTATCCAGAGCCAATGTATCTGGCGCTGATGAATCTGCTGTCCTCTCATGATGTCGCTAGACTTCGCACCGTATTGGGGGCAGGCAGTGAATTAAAGGGAATGAACCGTACCGATCAGGCGGGATATCGTTTGGATTATATGGCGGAGCGCCGCGGTGCAAGGCTTTCCCGGCTGGCGATGTTGCTGCAGTTTATTCTGCCGGGGGTGCCGTCCGTTTATTATGGGGATGAATACGGAATGTGCGGTCTTAGCGATCCATTTAACCGGGGACCGTTTGAAAAGCATGATCCGGCGTTGGCCGAATATGTGAAGGAGATTTCTCTTTTGCGTCGTAGGGAAAAATGTCTGCGTTCCGGCAGGATAAGCGCCAAAGGCTATGGTACCTCTTTGCTGGCTGTTTTGCGTATGCGTCCGTTACCTTTGGTTTCTTTGGAATCAGATGATACAAAAAACATGCGGACAGTACGGAGGTTTGAGATTTTTCTGGCGGTATTGAACAGTGCGCCAAAGCCGCAGCAGCTAACGGTTCGGCTGACGGATTTTACGGAGGGTCTGACGGCCGAGGAACGTGATTGGCTGACAGAATGTGCCAGTGTCTTTCCAAAGGATATTACAGTGGCGATGGATACAGAGAAAGGAGTATCTGAAGTAACGACAAAGCTTTGTCAGGAAGAAGCGTCTGCCTGGCTAACAGCAGCAGACAGCCTTAAAAAGAACGGGCAGATTTTAGTAAAACTGGATGCTTATGCAGGAACACTGCTGCATATCCATTGACAAGTATTTTCGTGCGGTGTATCATAAGAAGGAGCGCACAATCGGTAACGGCTTGGAAGATCCAGGCCGTTACCAGAGCATAGAGAAATGACAGCTCAGATACTTTCTGAATGGTCATAAAAAGAGATAAAACAGAAACAAACAGGAGAAATCGAATGGATATTGCAAAGCAGTTAAAAACAGAGCTTGGAATTGAGCAATGGCAGGTAGAGGCTGTCATGAAACTATTAGAAGAGGGAAATACCATTCCGTTTATCGCCAGATACCGGAAGGAGCAGCACGGCGCCTTAAACGATGAGGTGCTGCGGAATCTGGAGGAGCGGCTGCGTTATCTTAGGAATCTGGAGGAGAAAAAGGAGCAGGTTTTAGCCAGCATTAACGAGCAGGGAAAGCTGACGGAGGAATTAAAGACACAGATTTTAGCGGCCAAAACACAGGTAGAGGTAGACGATTTGTACCGTCCATACCGTCCAAAGCGCCGTACCAGGGCGACGATTGCCAAAGAAAAGGGCTTAGAACCGTTGGCAAATATCATTCTGCTTCAAATGACAGAGAAGCCACTTATCGAAGAGGCAAAGCCCTTTGTCTGCCCGGACGCCGAGGAAGGGAAGCGAGTCCTTGACGTGGCAGAGGCAATCGCAGGTGCGATGGATATTCTGGCAGAGGGGATTTCGGATGAAGCCGATTACCGGAGTCATATCAGACGGCTGACAATGGAGGGAGGAAGCATTGTCTCTGTTGCCAGAAACGAAAAAGAAAAATCTGTTTATGAAATGTATTATCAGTACGAGGAGCGTGTCAGCAAGACAGCAGGCTACCGGGTTTTAGCATTAAACCGCGGAGAGGCAGAGAAATTTTTAAACGTGAAAATCTCGGCGCCGGAGGAGACGATTTTGCGGTATCTGGAGGCAAAGGTTATCACAAGAGAAAATCCGAATACCAAAGAAACGCTGCAGGAGGTGATAGCAGATAGCTATCAGCGTCTGATCGCGCCGTCGATTGAACGGGAGATCCGAAACGAGCTGACGGAACGGGCAGAGGACGGCGCCATCAAGGTATTTGGTCAGAACCTGGATCAGCTTTTGATGCAGCCGCCGATCAGTGGACACAATGTATTAGGCTGGGACCCGGCGTTTCGTACCGGCTGTAAGCTTGCCGTCGTCGATGCGACCGGAAAGGTATTGGATACGACGGTAGTATATCCGACCGAGCCGCAAAATAAAGTAGAAGAAACGAAGAAAACGGTCAAAAAGCTGATCGACCAATACGATATTTCCTTGATCTCCGTCGGAAATGGGACAGCCTCTAGGGAATCGGAGCAGGTGATTGTAGAGCTGCTAAAGGAAATTCCAAAGCCAGTTTCTTATGTGATCGTCAACGAAGCAGGAGCTTCCGTATATTCTGCCAGCAAGCTGGCGACGGAGGAATTTCCGCAGTTTGACGTAGGGCAACGAAGCGCCGCTTCAATTGCCAGGCGGCTGCAGGATCCTTTGGCAGAGTTAGTAAAAATCGAGCCTAAGGCGATTGGGGTAGGACAATATCAGCATGATATGAATCAGAAAAAGCTGGGCGAGGCATTGGCCGGTGTAGTAGAGGACTGCGTCAATCGGGTAGGCGTGGACTTAAATACCGCTTCTGCTTCTTTGTTAGAATACGTTTCCGGTATCAGCAAAACGATTGCCAAAAATATCGTAGCCTACCGGGAAGAGCATGGACGCTTTCAAAACCGCCGCCAGCTATTAAAGGTGCCTAAGCTAGGGCCTAAGGCATTTGAGCAATGCGCAGGCTTTATGCGGATTACCGGAGGGGACAATCCTTTAGACTCTACGAGTGTCCATCCCGAGTCCTATGAGGCGGCTGCAGAGCTGTTAAAAAAGCTCGGCTATAAAACCGAGGATATCAAGGGCGGTATCAGCGGCCTTTCCCTGACTGTACGGAATAAGCAGGACAAAAAGAAGCTGGCAGAAGAATTAGGCATCGGCGAGCTGACCTTAGCCGATATGATCAAGGAATTAGAAAAACCAGGCCGCGATCCAAGAGAGGAAATGCCAAAACCAATCCTCCGTACCGATGTGATGGAGATGAAGGACCTAAAGGAAGGGATGATCCTAAAAGGCACTGTGCGAAACGTCATTGACTTCGGCGCCTTCGTCGATATCGGCGTTCACCAGGACGGCCTCGTTCACATTTCCCAGCTAACCAATAAAAAATTCGTCAAACACCCGCTGGAGGTGGTTCATGTAGGCGATATCGTAGAAGTCAAGGTACTAAGCGTAGACCTCGAAAAACACCGCATTCAGCTAACCATGAAAATATAACATGTCCAGCTGCGGCGCTTTGCAGCGGACAATGCTGCTAAGGAAAAGTGTCCTGGAAGGGCAGCAGCGGTACTTAAAAAAACAGCGGAGGCCCGGACAGGACACAGCAGGATTGGCAGCTGCGGCGCTTTGCAGCGGACAATGCTGCTAAGGAAAAGTGTCCTGGAAGGGCAGCAGCGGTACTTAAAATAGGAGGAAAGTTTTATGAAGGAATATAAAATCAGTGTCAAGCTGAATACCTTAGACATGTATTGCTTTTTGATGCGTCACGAATACGGCTCCTTTTCCGGGCTGTTCGGGCTGGCGGTCAGCCTGCTGTCTTTGGCGGCACTGATAGCCGGGGTAGGCAAGGATGACCGGAATACCCAGATTTTATTAGGACTTGTAGCAGTTTGCTTTACTATTTTAAATCCGTTGCGTCTGTTTTTCCGCGCCCAGAAGCAGCTTACACTAAACCCTACCTTTCATAAGCCGATTACGTATACCTTTGGAGAGGCCGGTATGCACATTGCCCAGGGAGAGGAGCAGATGGATGTGGCTTGGGCAGAGATGAAAAAGCTCGTGCGGGGCAAACGGATTATGATTTTATATTTGTCTAAGGTAGTCGGTTATATTTTTCCGAAATCCCAATGCAATGGGCAATATGAAGAAATCGCCGCTATGATTCAGTTAAAAATGGCTCAGGCACAGGCGGAGGGCGCACAGGTCTTGGAAGAACACAATGTTGAGGAAACGGAAACGAAAACATCAGAGGAACCAGATTCTGGGGAGGAAGTACCAAAGGAGACATTAGAGGAGCTGCTTCATGCTGCACGGAAGCGTTCCGGAGGTAAGAAAACCGCCAGAACCTATGACATGCCGCCAGGAGAAGCGGAAATCTGGGGAGACGAGGAGACAAAATAGGCGGTGCAGTCAGAAAGGAACGTATATGGCAACAATCATAGAAAGCATATCACCGGAAGAGACCTTTGCATGTGGAAAAAAGCTGGGCAAGATGGCACAGCCCGGTCAGATTCTTTGTCTAAATGGGGATTTGGGAGTGGGAAAGACCGTCTTTACCCAGGGATTTGCAGCAGGGCTTGGCATTACGGAGCCGGTAAACAGTCCGACCTTTACCATTCTTCAGGAATATACAAGGGGGCGTCTGCCTTTTTACCATTTTGACGTCTATCGGATTGCAGATATAGAAGAGATGGAGGAAATCGGATACGAGGATTGCTTTTACGGATCAGGTGTCTGCCTGATTGAATGGGCGGAGTTGATCAGGGAGCTGATTCCAAAAGAGGCAATCCAGATACGGATCGAGAAGGATTTGGAACGAGGCTTTGAATATCGGAGGATTTCTGTGGAACATGCAGTGAAGGCAAAGCTCGGATAATACGAACAGGGGGAAACAGAAATGAAGCTATTAGGATTGGACAGTTCTGGCCTGGTGGCCTCGGTTGCCCTTCTAACCGACGGGAGCCTGACGGCGGAATATACCGTCCATTATAAAAAAACGCATTCTCAGACGCTGCTTCCGATGTTAGAGGAGATATTGCGGATGTGTGAGGCAGAGCCGTCGGAGTTAGATGCGATTGCAGTTGCTGCGGGACCAGGCTCCTTTACCGGGCTGCGGATTGGCTCTGCTACGGCAAAGGGGCTGGCGCAGGCATGGGAGAAGCCGATTGTGCCAGTACCGACGACAGCAGCTCTGGCCGTTAATTTGTTTGGTGCCGCCGGACTGATTTGTCCGATGATGGATGCCAGAAGAAATCAGGTATACAATGGTATCTATGCGTTTGAAGGGGATAAACTGGTGACGCTTTGTGAGCAACGGGCGTTAGGTGTAGAAGAACTGGCAGAGGAATTGAATACCGGGGCAGCAGGCAAATGGTCTGCCTATGTAAAGCATGGAGTTTTGCTTTTAGGAGATGGAGCAGAGGCATATCGGCCTTTGCTAAAGGAGCGGCTGCACATCAGCTATCAATGGGCTCCGCCGCATCTTTCCCATCAGCGCGCCGGGGCGGTTGCGGTATTGGGAGAACAGCTTTTTACAGAAGGAATCAGACAAACGGCGGCCGAGCATGCTCCGATTTATCTGCGGATGTCTCAGGCAGAGCGGGAAAGAATTGAACGGACAGGAGCGTAGACGACAGATAGGATAGCTGCAGGCAGACAGCAGCAAAATAAAAGGCTGCAGAAGGGATAGGACAGAAATGAAGATTCGCAGCATGAAGGAAGAGGATTTGGATCAGGTCGTGGCATTAGAGCAGGCTGTTTTTTCACAGCCATGGAGCCGGGAGAGCTTTGAGGCAGAGTTGGCAGCCGCCGGGCATTGCTATCTGGTCGCAGAAGAGGAAGGACAGATTCTTGGCTATTGTGGCTATTGCGGTGTCACCGGAGAGGGACAGATTTACAATGTAGCTGTTAAAAAAGAGGCCAGAAACCAGGGTATCGGAAGACAAATACTAAAGGCCTTGCTGCAAAGCGGAAGGGTAGCCGGAATAGAGGATTTTACGCTGGAGGTGCGTATAGGAAATCAGCCAGCCATTCATCTTTACCAAAGCCTCGGCTTTGAAACGGCAGGTATCCGAAAGGCATTTTATCAAAAACCGACAGAGGATGCTTTGATTATGTGGCGGTATGGCAAAAAATAAATCAGAGGAGAGGAGAGACGTATGTTAGATATATGTTTGTTGGGAACGGGAGGGATGATGCCGTTGCCGAACCGCCATTTGACGTCGCTGATGGCAAGATACAACGGAAGCAGTATATTGATTGACTGCGGAGAAGGAACACAGGTAGCGATCCGGAAAAAGGGCTGGAGCGTTCATGCGATTGATGTGATTTGTATTACGCATTTTCATGGCGACCATATCAGCGGCCTCCCTGGATTGCTGCTTTCAATGGGCAATGCAGATCGGACGGAGCCGGTTACAATAATAGGGCCAAAGGGACTGGAACGAGTCGTAAATGCCCTGAGGGTGATCGCACCGGAACTGCCGTTTGAGCTGCGTTTTATCGAACTGGAAGAAACGACGGCTTCTCTGACACTATGCGGCTGCACGATAGAGGCATTTCGTGTCAGTCATAATGTCGTCTGCTATGGTTACAATATTCTGGTGCATCGTGCCGGGCGTTTTTTACCGGAAAGAGCAGCGGAAAATCAGGTGCCGCAAAAATGCTGGAGCCGTCTGCAAAAGGGAGAGACGGTAGAATTGGAAGGAAGGATATATACGCCGGAACTGGTATTAGGGCCGCCAAGGAAAGGGATTAAGCTGACGTACTGCACGGATTCCCGGCCGATTCCGCGGATTGCGGAGCAGGCTGCGGGAGCCGATTTGTTTATCTGCGAGGGAATGTACGGCGGTCACGAAAACGATGCCAAGGCGAGAGAGAAAAAGCACATGACCTTTTTAGAGGCGGCAGAGCTGGCGAAGCAGGCTAAGGCGGCTAAGTTGTGGCTGACTCATTACAGTCCATCGATCAACCACCCGGAGGAATATCTGGAAGAAACCGCCCGGACATTTCCGAACCTTTGGGCAGGAAAAGACGGAAAAACAACAACGTTGATCTTTGATCAGACGGAATAACCAAAAAGGAGGCAGGCAGATGAAAAAGGCAAGGAAAGGTACGGTTTTGACGATCTTGATTATGCTGGTGGTAGTAGCGGGGATTGTCGCCGCTTTCTTTTGGGTAAGAAAAAACCGCGGAAAAGAAAGCAGGCAAGAGCAAACTGAAGTGGAAAAGCTGCTAGAGTATGATTTGGAAGGAAATTATCCGGGAAATGCCAGGGAAGTTGTCAAGACGTATAACCAGATTATGAAATGCTTTTACAATGAAACGCTTTCTGACAAGGAGCTAGAAGGACTGGCGGGGCAAATCCGTATTTTATTTGATACGGAGCTTTTAAAACGCAATCCATTAGAAAGCTATCTGGAATCCTTGGAGCTGGAGATAGAAGAATATAAAGAAAAAAAGAGAACGATTTCCATTATAACCATACAAGATTATGATGATGTCCTTTTTGAGACAAAGGGAGAATATAAAACGGCCTCCCTTCTTTCCTGTTATCGGATGAAGGAGGGAACAGAGCAGATAAAAAGCAACATCCGGTATTATCTGCGAGAGGATGAGGAAGGAAAGTGGCGGATTTTATTTTGGGAATTGTCCAATGAGGATTTTGAGTAAGCAGAGGAAGGATAGCATGGATAAGAAAAAAGAATGTAGCATTTTGGCAATCGAATCCTCCTGTGATGAAACGGCGGCGGCCGTCGTAGTGAACGGCAGAAGGGTGCTGTCCAATGTGATAGCCTCTCAAATCGAGATTCACCAGCAGTACGGCGGAGTAGTGCCGGAAATTGCTTCCAGAAAGCATATTGAAAAGATTAATCAGGTGATAGAGGAGGCGTTGGCAAAGGCCGGAACGAGCTTGCAGGAAATCGACGCGATAGGTGTAACGTATGGACCGGGTCTTGTTGGGGCTCTTTTAGTCGGAGTATCGGCAGCAAAGGCGCTGGCATATGCAGCAAAAAAGCCCTTGATAGGGGTTCATCATATAGAAGGTCATATTTCGGCAAATTATATAGCACATCAGGAGCTGGAGCCGCCCTTTTTGTGTTTGGTTGTTTCCGGAGGACATACGCATCTGGTTGTTGTAAAGGAGTACGGTGTGTACGAAATCATTGGCCAGACAAGAGATGATGCAGCAGGAGAGGCGTTTGATAAGGTGGCCAGGGCGATTGGACTGGGCTATCCGGGCGGCCCTAAGATTCAGCGTTTGGCAGAGGAGGGAAACAAGACTGCCATTTCATTCCCGCGTGCCAAGATTGAAGGTGCCGAGTATGATTTTAGCTTCAGCGGAGTGAAGTCTGCCGTATTAAATTATTTGAATTCCTGTGAAATGAAACAAGAGGAGGTAAACCGGGCGGATGTAGCGGCTTCCTTTCAGGAGGCAGTCGTAGAGGTTCTGGTCGAGCATACGATTCGTGCGGCAAAGCGTTTGGGGATTCGTAAAATCGCGATGGCAGGCGGTGTAGCCTCCAATGCGGCGTTAAGAGCAGGGATGGATTTGGCTTGCAGCAGGAGAGGCTATCAGCTTTACTATCCGGAACCAGTGCTTTGTACCGATAATGCAGCAATGATCGGGGCAGCGGCATACTATGAATATCTCCGCGGAGTAAGGCATGACTCCACCCTCAATGCAGTACCGAACTTAAAGATCGGAGAAAGATAGAGGTGCTGCGTCAAAACCTCGGTAAACCTTCTCCAAAAAGCAGGAAAGAGGGAGCATTGGGAAGCAGCAAAACAGAGAGGCAGGAAAATAAAAAAGCAGGAGAAAAGGGAAGATGAAGGAAAAGATAGAAGAAACACTTCATACAGAGGCGCTTCATGTGGCAATCGTTTTGGCGGCCGGAAAGGGAAGCCGGATGAACAGTGACATTCCCAAACAGTACTTGCTGTTAAAGGGAAAGCCGTTGGTTTGTCATTGTCTGGATACGCTAGAGGCCAGTCCCTGTATCGACCAGGTGGTGCTAGTAGTCGGAAGGGGAGAGGTGGATTATGTCAGAAGCCAGATAATAGAAGCCTATTCCTATCAAAAGGTATCTGCTGTCTTAGAGGGAGGAGCGGAGCGTTACCATTCGGTCAGTCATGCGTTAGAATATCTGGATGGACGTATCCCTGAGGCTTCCTATGTTTATATTCATGACGGGGCAAGACCCTATTTGGAGGAAGCACTGTTAGAACGCCTTTACCGGACGGTCAGAAAGGAAGGAGCCTGTATTGCTGCTGTACCGGTAAAGGATACGATAAAGCAGGTGGATAAGAACGGAAGAATCAAAAAGACACCAGAGCGGAGCAGCCTGTGGATGGCGCAGACTCCGCAGGTTTTTCCTTATGTACTGATCTGGGAAGCATATCGTAGGATGCTGGCGGAAGGAAAAACAGAGGGAATTACCGATGATGCCCAGGTAGTAGAGCGAATGGGAGCTTCGTCAGTCAAAATCGTGGAAGGAAGCTACCGCAACCAGAAAATCACCACACCGGAGGATATTGATCCATAACAGTAAGGGACAGCTTACAGGCTGCTTGAAAAAATCGAGAAAAAAGTAGAAAAAAGTAGTTGACAAGTAGGTAAGAAGGTGCTATACTAAGCAAGCCGTTTTGATACAGCACAGGAAATTTGGACTGTTGCAAAGCTGGCAGGCAGGACACAAAAAATAAAAAGATATGCTTGACAAACGATTTTTCAAGTGCTATAATGAGCAGGCAACTTTGGAGAGGTGTCCGAGCGGTTTAAGGAGCTGGTCTTGAAAACCAGTGATCCATCCGGGTCCGTGGGTTCGAATCCCACCTTCTCCGTTTGGCAGGATAGATAAATAAGATAAGGAAGGATACGTCTTCGACAGAAAGATTCCAGAAGGCGATTCCTAACATAGATTTAGCTGGAGAAATACCCAAGAGGCTGAAGGGGCTCCCCTGGAAAGGGAGTAGGTCGTTAGTAGCGGCGCGAGGGTT
>CASCWU010000017.1 GCA_949155905.1 uncultured Lachnospiraceae bacterium | reverse complement strand
CCGCCCTCCTCGGTTTTCGGCACGTTCCTCAAATCTAACGTCGTCACCTGAAACATTTCCCCAGCGCCCTCGCAGTCGCTTCCGGTAATCAACGGAGTATGCACATAGACAAAATCCCGCTCCTGAAAGAACTTATGGATCGCATAGGCGATCAGCGAGCGGACACGAAACACTGCCTGAAACGTATTGGTACGCGGCCTCAAATGAGAAATCGTCCGCAGGTATTCCATCGAATGACGCTTTTTCTGCAACGGATAATCTGCCGTAGACGTCCCTTCCACAGCAATGTGGTCAGCCTGGATTTCAAACGGCTGCTTCGCCTCCGGTGTCGCTACCAGCGTCCCTTCGATCACCAATGCCGCTCCGACGTTCATTTTGCTGATTTCTGTGAAATTTTCTAATTTATCACTGTAGACAATTTGCAACGTTTCAAAAAAAGTTCCGTCGCTTATTACAATAAAACCAAAGGTCTTAGAATCGCGGATGCTTCTTACCCAGCCTCCGACCTGTACCTTTTTTCCAAGGAAGCGCTCCCGTTCCCGGTACAACTCCCTTACCGCAATCAGTTCCATGTTATTCTCTCCTCTCATTTCCTATTTCTAATCAAGCAGGGAAGATACTTCCTCTGCATAGGATTGTGCCGTTTCCTTTCCTGCATCTGTTTCCTGTCAAAAAACGGAAATCATTCCATCCTATATAGACAGGAAAACCCGCGGCGTTCCTGTTTCCTCCTAGGATACCACGCCGCGGGACAAATTGCAATCCTATTCTTATCTTTGATAAAAGCAGTGATCACCAATCACCGTATACCGGGAATACGAACTATAATTCGCCGCCCAGGTGGTGCAGAAAAACATATAATCACCGATGTTATTGTTTCCGGCCAGAGCATCGGACACGGCATTGACGCAGCTACTCGTCGGCCCCTGCTTCATATAACGTTGAAGTCTCGCACTGGACGGGCTGTAAAACTGTCCTGGTGCATAAATAACCGAGGAAACACTGTTTCCCCAGATTCCGCTTAGCAAACGGTTGACAATCACATTTGCAACTGCAAGCTTTCCTTCGTAGGACTGGTTTCCGGCTTCCATATAGACAATAACGGCCATCAGGTAAGCATCGTCCGCGCTGACCGAAACTCCTCCGCGGGCGGTCGCCGCTACCGAGCTTCCATTCCCTGCATTTCCACCAGAAGCAGCATTCCCGCCGTTCTTTGCTGCCTGCGCCGCTTCCTCCTCCCGGCGCTTCTCCTCTAAAAGACGTTGTTCCTCTTCTATCGAAATTGCTTCCTCCAGTTCTATAGAAATGCTGACATACTCTGCTGATACATAACCTATTTCCTTTTCGGAATAAGCTATCGCCACCCAGCCAGATTCTTTAGCAGCCGCAGATTCTTTAGAATCCACAGATTCTTTAGAATCTGTTATATCCGCCACTACCAGCCGCTCTCCCTCTGCTGCCAAGTCTAACACCGGAGCGTCAGTTCCAGGCTTCTTTCGGATACGCAGAGTTTCCGTCTGAACCATGGCAATCTTTGTACCAAACTTCTCTGCGCCCTGTTCGGCGTCCTCGTCAAACATCAGATATTCATTCGCTACATATCCCTTTACCGTGCCAGATTTGATCTTCGTCCATTTCTTGCCGCGCTTTACAATTGTAGCCTTCGCACCGCGGTAAAGCTTTCCGACGATTTCCGCCTCCGTAGATGGCTTCTTACGGATATTCAGACTGGTGTCTACATCGGCGATCACATAGTCCACCGTCTTTTTCTTGGACTTTTTCTGAGCGGCTTTAGACGTATCCTCGTCAGAAGCATCCTCCTTCCCCTCTGCGCTGTCAGCCTTTTTTTCTGTTTCTGCGGTTTTTACTTCTGCAGACGTTATCTCTTCTGTTTTTGTCTCTTCCTCCTGGCCCAAGGTCTGGCTGTCTGATTCTGCTTTTTCCTGCGTCTCCTTCGCCTGGCTGCTTTCGGCCTGGTCATGTTCCGTCCGGCTGTTTTTGATCTGGCTGCTTTCTGGCTGCCCTTCCTTCATCGGCTCTATCGGAGCAATGTCCTTTAAAACAGGAAGCTCCTCTTCCCCGTTGGATTCTGCTTCTATTTTGTTATTCTCTGCATTTTCTACCAGAAATAAAATAGGCTCTGTCACGATTGTTTCCGGCAGAGGAAGCACTATAGCCTGCTCTCCCGGCTGCTTGGCAGAAGCCTTTGTAACGGTTCCTCCGTTTAGGATACCGTCTCCTAATACAGCCGATACGATAAAGATGACCGCAAAGATGATTCCTGAAGCGCCAATAAGCTGTCTCCGTTTCAATCCTCACATCTCCTTCCAAATTGTTACGAAATTATTACAGCTATTATAACAACTTTTAACGATTCTGTCAAATAGAACCATGGAAAAACTTTTCCCGGCTGAGTACCGCAATAAAACACTCTGTTTCCACTACTCCTAATTCTTCTAACAAACAATTCATTCTCTTGTCCATAATTTCCATATCACTCATCATCAAATTCCGCCTTATCTATATCAAGAGGCTGCTTGCTATTTTCCTGTATAAAGTTTCCGATTGCAATTCTTTTTATCTCTGGTTTCTTCTTTCTTTCATTATATGTTAATTTTCCCCATTTACAGGTCTTTTTTCAAATCTATTAAGACATATCAGTTCCAATCTATTTTCTGTGTGTTCTATCCTTATGAAAAGAAACAGCAGCAAACCTCTATATACACTATATATTTTCAGTTTAAAAAAACTGCCGTGCATTTTCTGCATGACAGTTTTTCCAAATCTCAAATCCCTAATCTTTCATACTGCTCCACCGGGGCATCCAATGCCTCCATCTCCCGTTTCATCGCCGCGATCAGTTCCTGCTCCTTTTCCTTATTTTCTATTGGAGAAAGCTGGTTTGGATCCTCTGCCAAATGATACAGTGCATTTTCATACTGGTGTGCATTAAAATATGTCCTGGTCGGCAGCTTTAAAACAGGCATATTTTTCGTAAAGGAAAACGGCTCTGCCAAAGTTGCCCGTTCCATCTGAAGCTTTGGTTTTCTTTTATTCATATCCGTCGGCATCAGGGTATACTCATAACAAGGCTGGTTCTCCTCGCTGACTGGCGCACGCATATAGACATACTCCCCATCCGTTACATTGACATGACCGCCGAACATTCCGAAAATCGCATATTCCCGTACCTTTTTATCCTGTTCAAGCACTGACTTTAGGCTATGTCCGGTCACATCCTTTGGAATCTCCTTGCCGAAAAACTCCAAAATCGTCGGCATCAGATCGCAAGTCTGCACCAGAGCGTTTCGTCGTTCTCCCTTTCCTCCGGTCTGCGGATTCCAGATAAACAATGGAATATGAGAAATTTCATGATACATCGGCATAACATTTTTTCCCCACCACTGATGCTCTCCAAGCAAAAATCCATGGTCCGTATTGACAATCAGCATTGTATCCTTCCACATATCATACCGATCCATCTGTTCTAAAATCCTGCCCAATGACTGATCACACATCGAAAGCAACGCATAATATTTTTTCCGCAGTTCGCCGACAAATGCCTCGTCCTCCCGTACCATGTTGTAGGCTGGCCAGTCATAAGGAAAGGCTTCTTCACTCGTTCCATACTCCTTTTGAAATTCCTCTGGAGCAGAAAACGGTTCATGCGGATCAAAGGTTTCAATCTGCAAAAACCAATCTTGGTATTTGTGATTGTTTTCGATAAATTCCACTCCCTTATCAAAAACTGCCGTCTGTGGATAAAAGCCCTGCCGCTTGATATATTCCCGGTTGACGGCATTCTGCTTCCTGGCTTTACCCATCAGCTTCCCATACTCCCCGGTCATACCAAAGCTATGCGTATCCTCATATTGACCCAAATCCCCTTTCCAGGTATCGTTCTCCTGTCCCCGCTCAATCTCCCAAGTGGAATAACGGGTATGATAAGTAGCACCGCCATCCTCCCAATAATGATCATGGTCAGAAATCAAATGCGTATAGACGCCCTGTTCCTTTAATAGCTCGGGCATCGAATCATCAAACGGCTCTATCGGCCCCCAGCCCCGATGCAGAAAATTCAGGCGTCCAGTCTGCAGGTCGCGTCTGGCCGGCATACACGGCAGACTGCCTACATAGCAGTTATCAAACGTCACCGCCTCCCGTCCCAGCCGTTCAAAATGCGGCAGATGCGTGTCTGTGCAGCCATAGTTTGGAAGCGTTCTCCGGTTTAAGGTGTCATACATTACCATAATTGCTCTCATTTGGTTTACTCCTTTCTTTTGCTTTCTTCCAGGTTTCCCCATCATTTCTCATGAATCTCCCGGATCCGGCAGCACCTCACAAAGTGTCCCGGTGCGATCTCCTCTTGCTTTTGCGGCTCTGCGCAAACAGCAGCCTCATACTTACAGCGTGCGGCGAACCGGCAGCCAGGTTTTGGATTGATCGGAGACGTCAGTTCGCCCTCTAAAATCTCCGGCTTGTTCGGATGATGGATATCCGTCGAGGGGATGGCAGACAGCAGTGCCTTCGTATAGGGATGCAGAGGACGCTCAAACAGCTCCTTTGTCGGACACAGCTCTACCACCTGTCCCAGATACATCACACAGATCTGGTCGGAAATATGCCGTACAACGGACAGATTGTGAGTGACAAACAGGTACGTCAGTCCGCGCTTTTCCTGCAAATCCTTCAGCAAGTTTAATACCTGTGCCTGAATCGACACATCCAAAGCCGAAACCGGCTCGTCACAGACGACAAAATCTGGATTTAAAGCCAGCGCACGGGCAATACCGACTCTCTGGCGACGCCCGCCGTCTAACTCATGCGGATAGGATACCCGCAGCCGCTGGTCAATCCCTACCAAATCCATCAGTTCCTCGGAAATTTTCGCAATTTCCTGTCTGGAATATTTCTTCGCCACCTTTAATGGCTCGCAAATTGTCGCCTCTACGGTTTTTCTCGGATCGATAGAAGAATACGGATCCTGGAAGATAATCTGCATTTTCTCGCGTGCTGCCTTGAGTTTCTTTCCTTTCAAATCCGATATATCATTTCCATTCAAATAAATCTTTCCATCGGTGCGCTCCAGCAGATGAATGATCGTCCGCCCTAACGTTGATTTTCCGCAGCCAGACTCTCCTACCACTCCAAGAGTACTACCCTTTTCGATTTTTAATGTAACATCATCTACTGCATGGAGCAGACCGCGCGGTGTCGGAAAATATTTTTTTAAGCCCTTTACTTCAATGACTGGTGCTGACATGCTGCTTCTCCTCCCTCCTCGCTCACTATCTCCAGATTGCAGCAGCGGCACAGATGTCCATCTGCTGTGAGAGCCATTGCTATCTTTCCCTGCTTACAACGCTCTGTTGCAAATTTGCAACGCGGCCAAAAGGCACAACCCTCCGGGAGATTGGTCGGATCCGGCGGAAGTCCCTCTATCGGATGCAGTCTTGTTTCGTCGGAGCGCATATCAGGAATCGCCCCAAACAGACCAATCGTATACGGATGGGAACGGTGGTCAAAAATCTGCTCCTTCGTCCCATACTCCACAATATTCCCGGCATATACGACCGCTACCTGGTCGCAAAACGTCGCTACAACGCCCATATCATGGGTAATCAAAATCATGGAGGTGCCTAATTTTTCCTTTAACTCCGAAATCAGCCTAAGCACCTGTGCCTGAATAGTAACATCTAAGGCAGTCGTCGGTTCGTCCGCTAACAGCAGCTCCGGGTTACAGGCCAACGCAATCGCAATCACCACACGCTGCTTCATTCCACCGGAAAACTGATGCGGATATTCGCCGTAGCGTTCCTTTGGAATCCCTACCATTTCTAACATTTCCTCTGCCCGTCTATGGAAATCTGCCTTTGTACCTTGTGTATGCAGGGCTACGACCTCTTCAATCTGCGCGCCTACTGTCTGTACCGGATTCAAGGCAGTCATCGGATCCTGAAAAATCATAGAAATTTTCTTTCCCCGAACCTCCCTCATCTCTCCCTCGGAAATTCTTGTCAAATCCTGCCCTTCTAAAAAGATTTCCCCTTGTACCATCCTCGCTCCTACATCTGGAAGAATCCGCAAAATCGATTTGGCAATCGTCGTTTTCCCAGCCCCTGTCTCTCCGACCAGACCAAGCGTCTGCCCCTTGTCCACCGTAAGGCTGACACCATTGACCGCATATACGACCGATTCCTTTGTAAAATACTCGACCACCAGATCCCTTACTTCCAGAAAAGGAGTCCTCTCTTCTCTATGTTCCATATTTTTTCTCCTATTTTAAGTTCTGCCTCTCCATTGCGAGCCGAACTATGTTCGGCTTTGCCCCTTTTAAGGGGGAGAAAGTTTTGTCGCTGAAGAGATGCGTCAAAACTTTCTCCCGGGGCATTTTCATTCCGAGGCTGTTTAAGTTCTGCCTCTGTTTCTAATTTATTTTTTCAGCTTTGGATCCAGGGCGTCACGCAGGCCGTCTCCCATCAAGTTCAGGGCGAGGATCGTAATGGCAATCGCCAGACCTGGGAAGATAACCATATGCGGACTGGAACGGATAAACTGCCTGGCTCCCGAAAGCATCGCGCCCCATTCCGGCTGAGGCGGCTGTACGCCCAGTCCAATAAAGGACAGAGAGGAGGCCATCAGAATCATATTGGCCACCCCCATTGTCATCTGGACAATCAGAGGAGAAAAGGAATTCGGGAACAAATGCGAGGCAATGATCCGTGCCTTGCTACAGTTAATTGACTGTGCTGCTTCCACATATTCCGCGCCTCGGTTTTTCATCATCTGCGCCCGAAGCATTCTGGCCTGTCCTGGAATCCCATTGACGGAAAGAGCCAGAATTGTATTGAGATACCCGGCTCCCAGCACAGTAGAAATCACAATCGTCAGCAGCATTCCTGGCAGGGACTGAATGATATCTAACAGCCGCATAATAACGTTGTCTACTCGTCCGCCAAAATACCCGGCAATCGAACCGATGACCGCACCGTAGGTAGCCGAAATCATAATCGAAAAAATCCCCATGGTCAGAGAAAATCTTCCTCCATACAAAATCCTCGATAAAATGTCTCGTCCTAAATCATCCGTTCCAAACCAATGCGTCAGAGAAGGAGCCTCCCGGATTGCTGCCGTATCCATCGCCGTATAATTATAGGGAGCAATCAAAGGCGCTAACAGCACTAAAATCAGTTCAGTTACAAAAATAACCAATCCCAGCATCGCCATTTTATTGTAGCTTAATTGCTTTAGCACTCGGAGAAATTCCGATTTTTTCTTTGGTTGTGTTTTCACACGTTCCAGCATTGCCTCAGGCATGTTCCTTCACCTTCCTTCTTTTTCCTGCATACTGTGCCTTAATCCTCGGATCAGCGGCTGCGTAAAGCAAATCCACGGCCAGCATACAAATACTAAAAACCGCCGCCAGAAAAATAGCACCCGACTGGACAACTGGATAATCCCGCTGATTGACACCAGTAATGATAAACTGCCCCATCCCCGGGATACCGAAAATCGTCTCAATGACCATCGTTCCGCCCAGATGCTTGCCAAACTGTGTCCCCACAACGGTAATAATCGGAATCAAGGCATTTTTTAAAGCATGTCTGGTGATTACCTTAAATTCGGATACACCCTTTGCTCTGGCTGTCGTGATATAATCCGCCCGAATCACGTCTAGCATACTGGAACGGGTTTGTCTGGCTAGCCCTGCTACTCCACCCAGACTCCCAGACAACGCTGGTAAAATATAATATTGAATTCCTCCGATTCCCATGGCCGGAAGCCACTTTAATTTTACAGAGAACAGTAAAATCAGCAAAAGTGCCAGCCAAAAGCTGGGAATCGAAATTCCAATCAAGGCAAAGACCATCGAAAGGTGATCCTGCCAGCGTCCTTGATGCGTTGCTGCCATAATGCCAAACGGCAGCGCCAGGGTGACAGAAATCAGCATCGTCGCAATCGTCAAAATCATCGTTCTCGGCAGATATTCCTTAATCGAATCTACAATGGAAATTCGGGTCAGATACGATGTTCCCAAATCAAAACGGAAAAATGTATCTCTTAAAAATACACCCAGGCGTACGAGAAACGGCTTATTCAGGCCAAGCTGCTCGTTCATCGCCTGCAAATCCTCCTCTGTTGCAGAAGAACCTAGAATAATCGAGGCCGGATCTCCTGGACAAAAGGTCATGAGTGTAAAAACCAGGATGGCAACGCCTAAAATAATCGGAATCATCCATAGCAGCCTTTTTACAATATATCTTCCCACATTTTCTCCTTTCCGCCAGGATAGCAGAAGAAGTTTCCTCTGCTCCCGACAGAGTTTTTTCTATCATAGTTCTTTATGCCTCGTATTCACTGGCCACATAATCTACTGTCCCACTATAACCCATCCACGTCTTTGTCAGTCCAAGGCTGTTATTGTAAACATTGTTGATTGTTGTATTTACCAGACCATAGGCAATACAATTTTCCAATAAATACTGATGAATCGCATCAATATTTTCTTCTGTAAATCCATCGTATACCCAGGTATCATACAACATTTGTGTCAACACTTCATCATGCCTGGAGGTGCCATCCCCCAGTTCATACGCATTCATATCAAAGCGGTTTCCCCAGAAAGCAGGGAGCGTGACGCCGCCTCCGGCGATCATAATCATATCATACTGAGAACCATCAAAACGGGAGGCTGAAAATAGTGCAGAATCCAAAATAGTCAACTTACAATCAATTCCAATCGCCATCAAATACCCCTGAATCATCTGGGCAACCCGTTCTCCCTGTGTGCCAGAGGATTGCATAAGCTCTAAGGTCTGTCCCTTATAATCTGATTTTTCCAGATATTGCTTCGCCAGTTCTACGTTATAGCCATAATACTCCTCGCTGTCCCATTTTGATAAATATCCTACCAATGTATTGACCGCGGGATCGTGCATCGGCTCCGCATACCCGTCATAACAGCTTGCGATCAATCCCTCTACATCAATCGCATAGCAAATTGCCAGCCTGAGATTGACATCATTGGCTACCGGCCTGCTTTCATGGCCGGAAAAAAACATCTGAGAGCCATTCGAGCTAGGAGCTCCTGCAATAGAAAAATTGTTGTTCGACTCAAAATCCCGTACCAAAGAAGGAGTCAGCGATTCAAATGCGTCTACTGTCCCGGTTTCCAGCGCAATCTGCTGTTGAGATGCTTCGTTAATCACCTGATAGGTTACTGTCTTTACATTGTTTTGCAAATATGGGCTATTGGCATCTGTTTTCCAATAATCGTCTCTCTTTTCAAAGGTCAGATGAGAGCCTGCTACAAACTCCGTCACTTTATAAGGAGAGGTTGAAATCACAGAAGTTGCAAAACCGTCTGCACTATCCTCATACGCTTTTTGGGAAACAGCATAAGTACTTATCAACACCAGTTCAAAAGCACCGACCACATTATTTTTCATAACAATTTTCAAGGTATAATCTCCGGTCTGTTCCACACTCTCTATCTTATTAAAGAAAGGCTTTAATGCCTGAGCCATATTTTCCTCCAGATTCCAGACAATATCCGAAGCCGTAATATGATTCCCTGCACTGTCATAAATCGTATCATAAATTTCTACGTTCCAGGTGATACCATCCTCTTCTATTTCCCAGGACTTTGCCGCTTGTGGTACATATTCTCCTTCTGGCGTCAAATAAGCCAAACGATCATACAAAAGCCTGACAAAATTTCCAAACTGATTGAGTGTCGTCTGATAAGGAGATAGCGTAGCCCAGACACCTGTTACTCCAATTGTAACACTCTCTTTCTCGCCGCCCGCAGAGGCAGCGTCTCCTTCCTGCTGTCCTTCCGGCAAATCCGTTTTCTCTGTATTGTCTTGTGTTGTATGATTGCCTCCGGCAGTCGGCTTCTCTCCATCCTTTTCTGTGCCGGAATTTCCACAGGCCGTCAGCGAAACCAGCATAACCATCGCGATTAACAGGGCAACTGTCTTTTTCCAAACTCTTTGTTTCATCTTTCCTTCTCCTTTGCTTTTTTCTTTTTAAATTATATTTTCCATTGCTCTTGGTGCTTTCCTAAAGTGTTTTTGCAAATCCTCCTTTGCGGCAGCTATGGTGTTTATGCCTTAGGCTGCGGTGTCACAAAAGATTTTAAGTACAGGGCAATCGCTGGATTCATTTTTTCTCCCCGATCTAAAAAGCCCTTTCTCATCCGTTCCGCCTCCTCCGGATACTCTCCGGCCAAATCCTGGCATTCAAACGGATCTTTCGATAATCGGTACAGACGATCCGGCTCTCCCGCCTTCATAATTAGCTTCCAATCTCCATCCGTCACTGCTCCAAAGCTTTTTAGCAGGCCTTCCCGGTTCGGGGTAATCAACTCCGATATCCCATAATCCCGCACACGCTCTGTCTTTCCCTCCAGAACCGGACGCAGAGAGCAGGATTCCAGCTTATACTCCGGCTCAATTCCAGCATAGTCCAAAATCGTTGCTGTCAAATCCTGAAGCTCCACCGGAGTCTGGTTGCAGCACCCCTTTTTTCCGTCAAACCGAGAAGCGTCGATTACAAGCGGGATATGGATCGAGCCTTGCTCCGGCTTTGATTTTCCGTACATTCCATGGTCGCCCATCAGCTCTCCATGATCGGCTCCGTATATCAAAATCGTATTCTCTAACATTCCCTGGCGCTCCAGCTCTTCGATACACAACCCAATATGACGGTCAATGTTTTCTATCATCGCTGCGTAATTCTGGCGTACACCTTGATTTTGCTCCGGAAAATGGCAGTCCGCCGCTTCTGGAAACCGTCTGTCCTTCATTGCTTCCTTCATCGGAATCGTGACATCCCATGGATCGTGCGGGCCGGAAAAATTGATCTGCATAAACCACGGCTGATGCTTTGGCAGTCCGGCGATAAGCCTTCTGCTCTTTTCTCCAATCCAGTTATCTGCATAATATTCCTCTGGCAGAGGTGTCGGGATATCCTTTCCTCCCCGGTTCATCATATCATCCTTATGCGCCTCCAGCCAGCCGACGCTTTCTAACATCTGACCATACGGGCCTGGCCGATCCTGCATCGCTGCCCAGATCGTGTCCATTTTTCCTTCGCTGTCATACGCCTCAGAAAAGCCCATCCGCTGTAACAGCTCATGAAAGCCATCCCCCCACTCCAAATCTGCTTTGTTTAAGTCAAATTTTCCTGTTCCGGTTACAAAATAGCCGTGTTCCTTTAAGGTTCCATAGAAATTCGGCAGAGCCGGATCGTAGTTCACGTTATTTTGATATACTCTGCAATTCCGATATCTTCTCCCGCTGGCCAGGCAGGCTCTGGCCGGAGCGCAGACTGGAGCCGGAGATATCGCACAGCTAAAGGCTGTTCCCCGATCCATCAGGCTGCGGATATGAGGCAGCCGAAGCTCCAAGCCCTCTACACCCAGCCTTTTTTTCACTTCTTCCTCATATGGCATCCAGTCGCCCCGATGCTGGTCACTGAAGAAAAATAAGAAATTTGGTTTCTGGTTCATGTTCTTTCCTCCGTTTTTGTTTAGTTACTCGTTTAAGTATATTGGTATTGTATAACTCCTTTTTCATTATGTCAATTATCTATTTTTACTATTATTTATTCTTAATATTTGTTTGATTTTACTATATATTTCTTTCTTTTATCCTGCTATGATAGATTTAATCATTTAAGTTAATTACTTTATTTTACCAATTCAGGCTTTCAAGACAACACCTGCAGCCTGCAAAAACAAGGCATTTTTGATTTTCTGTATGACAATGCAGAAAAAACTATGCTATAATTTAAGAAAACAAAAGCAAAGGAGATTTCTGATATTATGGCAAAACGAGCAACGATCAAGGACATCGCACAGGATGCAAACGTATCCTCTGCTACGGTTTCCTACATATTAAACGATAAACCTGGCGCTTCTATTTCAGAAGAAACACGAAAACGAGTGCTGGAAGCGGCCAAACGGCTACACTATATTCCAAATCTCTCCGCCAAGCGGCTGAAAACCAATCGTACCAACTGTATTGCAGTCCGGCTTTCGACCTCTCTGATGCTGCCTCGTTATTATTCGGCCTTTCAGGGCATCCGCGCCTATTTGGAGCCAAAGGGGTATAGTATTTTGGTCTGCAACAACAAAAAATCCGAAGGCAATTTCAATCCGTTTAACTATATCAATACCTACCTAAACGGACAGTCTGACGGAATTTTATATATTTCCTCTACCGGACAGGATATTCCAGAGGAGGAAATGGATTTGATAAGACAGCACCAGATTCCCTTTTCTACGATTGACTGTATGGGACAGGAGCCTGGCGTCAGCAGTATTTTATATGACTACTTTGCCTCCTCTTATTTAAGAGTCAATGCCCTTTTAAAAAAAGGCTATCAAAAATTTATTTATCTGCGGCCAGCCTATCAGATTTATAAGGAAGATGCCCGTGAGCAAGGGATGCAGGCAGCCTGCTATGGAAAAGGTGCTACATTCCAAACCCATGTACTGTCCCATATCCGTTATGAATGGTCCATGATGGACGAGCAGGATAACCAACATTTGTACTACAGCAGCGTCCAGTCAGAATCCATCCAGTACATCAAACAGCTTATCGCACAGATGTCTGCCGACACTTGTATTCTTGCCAATGCCAGAGAATTACAGGAGGTAATTGCTAGACTTCTTTACGAACAGAGCCTTGTATTACAGACACCGGAAACAGAGCATTGGTACGACCGCTCAATTTCCTATCATTTTCCACATTACGATGCTGGAATAGAAGCTGCCCGTTCTTTGCTAAATGCCATTCAGCATACCGGAGAGGTTCGTAAGCTTTCCCTTCAGCCTATTTTAGAACCGACTGATTTACAACTATTTTAAAATAGCCACCCAGCAGATTAGATTCCACTTTGTCACTTCATCTTTTACTGCCCAAATTTTCATTTTATCAGAAAGGATTTTCATTATGAATCATTATTCTAATCAAACAAAACCAAATATCATCTATTTTTTCTGTGACGAGTTGCGCCAGGATGCCCTGGGCTGTTACAGCAATCCTGCCGGACCAATGCTGACCCCACACATCGACGGTATCGCCAGGCAAGGCGTTCTGTTTGAAAACTGCTTTTGCAACTCTCCAGTCTGTGTTCCTTCCCGGACGAGCCTGCTGACTGGATTATACCCAGAAGAAACCGCCGTCTATGATAACGAAGCGACAATGCCGGAATTTCATATGGCAAGAACGGCCATCACCTTCCCGGAGATACTGGCGCAAAACGGCTATCACACGGCTAATTTCGGGAAAACGCATCTTCCTCACGAGTTACAGCCCTTTGAATTCAACAATCCCGAAGGCAGCTCTATGAATTTAGGACTTACCAGAGAGGAAATCCAGTCCCTTGATAAAATCATGCCTCATTCCGGCTTTTCCTTTAATGCCGCCAGCCTTTACCCGGCGGAAAAGGACTATTACCCGGAAATCGTCACTAAAAACGCACTTTCCTGGATAAAGGAGCAGAGCGAGCCTTATTTTGTCCGTATTTCTTATACCCAGCCACATTCCCCTATTATCCTCAAACGTGGCTATGAAACGCTTTACAAAAACTACCCGTTTTCCGGCGCCCTCCCGGATATCCGCAGCCTCAGCCTGTTTGAACGCAGCTTTGCCGAGGCTGTTGGACTGAATACGCTTTCCGAACAGGAGCTTAGAACCATCAAATGCTATTATTATGGAATGGTTGCCTGGATCGACGATCAGGTCGGCCAGGTTCTGGACTATCTCAAAACACAAAACGAATTAGAAAATACCATCTTGATCGTCAACGCCGATCACGGCGCTCTTCGGGGAGAATGTCAGGCTCTGGGCAAGCATGTTTTCCAGCGTGCCAGTCAGGTTGTTCCCCTGATTTTCTCTGCGCCTGGCATTAAAAAAGGTGTCAGAATTCCGAACATCTGCTCCAATCTGGACATTGCCAGAACACTTTTTGGATTGCTTGGAATCGAAGCCCCGGAACAATTTCATGGAACCAATCTGCTCTCTATATACGAGGAAGAGGTTTATGCTACGATTGGCTACGGCGAACCAGACAGCTATGCGTTCCCAGCCAGACAACTTGGCCGCCTCCCTGGCAATCATGGCTGGCCTAGACGTGCCTGTATCCGCACCCAACACTACCGCCTGGACATCAGCAGCCGAATTGACGCTGCCTACACGACAGAGGAAAACGAAGATTTATTCTTTGTAGATACCAGACAATGCCCGGCGGAGGATCGCAACATGGCACATCTGCCGGAATACACAGAGATTATCCACGAACTCTCTGCCAAGCTACACGCCCACCTTGCAGACTGCGCCGAAGCCGATCCCGCCACCCTCCACTTCCCAGAAAACTACCGCCCTCAAAAGCAATAACTACAAACGATAAATGCAAGCTTGGAACTAAAAATCAAAAACGAAAGGATTATAATGAAAAAGTATTTTGCAGATTCGTTTAAATTTACTGTTCTTCTGGTGGCAGCCCTGCTGTTTCTGCTGGCAGCAGTCTCCCTTTTTTACGTTGCGAGCCACTTACCGGCAGCTTTTTGTCTCCTATTATCCTGTGTCTACCTCTATGCTGCGCTGCTTCATGGAGCCAGGATTGAGATAGACGCACAGGGTATCTCACGAAGATTTCTCTGGTTTCCGCCGCAGCGCCTTTCCTGGACAGAAATTCGCGAGGTCGGAATCTGCGGTGTCAACGCATTGAATCGACGAAGCCCTGAGAAAACTGGAACGCTCTATCTTTATTTCTCTTTAAAAGAACTGTGTGAGGAGGAACGGTTTCAGATGATTTTGCACTGGCCGCCTAGGCAGATCTGGCTTTCTTATTCCAGATCCCACTTACAGGCAATCACACCCTTTTGGGAAAAGGAAATTATCACGTATAACACCGGAGATCTTACCCTTTGACAAAGAAACCAAAAGCTGTTACTCTATAATAAAGAAAAACTTTTAACTATTTTGTCAGAAGCAAATAAAATAAAACCAAACGAAACGAGGAAACCACTATGCCAATCATGAACCTCTTAATCAAGCCAGCCTCCGGTGCCTGCAACATGCGCTGCCAGTATTGCTTTTACGCCGATGAAATGGCGCACCGGACAGAATCCCCCCTTTCTATCATGAATGTCACCACCATGCACCAGCTAATCGACCAGGTGGCGGACTTCGCCGAGCAGAGCTGTACCTTTGCCTTCCAGGGCGGCGAACCTACCCTAGCGGGACTCCCTTACTTCCGGGAATTCGTCCGCTATGTAGCGGAAAAGCCGGAATTCCAAAAGCTAGAAATCCACTATGCCCTGCAGACAAACGGATATCTGATCGACGAAGAATGGGCGGAATTTTTCCACGAACACCACGTCTTAATCGGCGTATCCTTAGACGGCCCGAAGGATATCCATGACCGCTACCGTAAGGACAGCAAGGGGGAAGGAACCTATGACCGGATTCTTTCCTCGATTGCCCTGTTAAAGCAGCATCAAGTCGATTTTAATATTCTGACTGTCGTCACCAGGGATTCTGCCCGAAAAGCAAAACGGCTTTATGAATTTTACCGCCAGAACCAGCTTTCCTACCAGCAATACATCGAATGTCTCAATCCAATCGGCGATACGGACATTCACGATTATACGCTGACGCCGGATCGCTACGAGCGTTTTTTAAAGGATATGTTTGACTGCTGGTATCGGGATTTGGAGCAGGGGACATATGTGTATAACCGCTATTTTGAAAATCTGCTGCGGATGCTCGACCGCCAGCAGCCGGAATCGTGCAATATGTATGGAATCTGCAGCCGGCAGTGGGTAATCGAGGCCGACGGCAGCGTTTATCCTTGTGATTTTTATTGTCTGGATGAATGGAAAATGGGAACCGTTCAGGAGCATACCTTCCCGGAATTAGAAAAAAATCGGGAGGCACTGGGCTTTGTCGAAGCCTCCAGGCCTGTCCCGGAAGAATGCCGCATTTGCCGCTGGTATCCGCTTTGCCGGAATGGCTGCCGCAGACACCGGGAAGCAGATGAAGAACGTCGCCTGAACTATTTTTGTCCGGCCTACAAGGGATTTTTTGAATATGCTTATCCGAAGCTGGTAAAGGCTTATCAGCTTATCACCAGCCGAAACCACCCATGATAAAGGAGAATTTGCCATGCTGCTTATTTTATTGCTCGTCGCCTTTTTTGCCAGTATCGCAGGCGCTATCTGCGGAATCGGCGGCGGTGTTATCATCAAGCCTGTCCTCGATCTGTTCCAGGTCGCAGGCGTTTCTACGATTAGCTTTCTGTCTGGCTGCACCGTGCTTTCGATGTCCTGCTATTCCGTCCTCAAGGGCATACTGGCCAAGGAGAGCAGCATTGATTTTAAAACCGGGACACCGCTCGCCGTCGGCGCTGCCATCGGAGGCGTCGCAGGAAAAAATTTATTTCAACTTATTAAGGATGCCTCTCCGAACCCGGAGCTGGTAGGCGGCTATCAGTCGATCTGTCTCGCAGTCATTACGATTGCCATGCTGATTTACACCCTTTACCGCTCAAAAATCAAAACCTATCATATGGAACACCCCCTTATTTGTGTGATCATCGGCGCTTTTTTGGGGATTATGTCAAGCTTTTTAGGGATTGGCGGCGGGCCGATCAACCTCGGCGTCCTTTTCTTCTTTTTCTCGATGGATATGAAAAAGGCCGCGCAGAACAGCCTCTATATTATCCTCATTTCCCAGGCCACCAGCCTGCTGACCACTCTTATCACACGAACCGTTCCGGCCTTTGAACTCCCGTGGCTGCTCGTCATGGTATCAGGCGGCATCGCCGGAGGAATTGCCGGACGGAAAATTAACAAAAAAATAGACGAGGCGGCTGTCAACAAGCTGTTTCTTGTACTGATGGCCGTGATTATTTTGATTTCCTTTTATAATACGTATCGCTATTTTTCTACAGCCGCCTAACGTTTCTGTTCAAGTAAGTCTCCTTCTTTCTGCTCTCTATTCTTTCTACGCTTAGGCAGAGAAGGTTCGCCTTTTTTATAAGCGGCAGGTTTTTCCCTTCTTATGGGAGGGTTCATCGGCAAACAATAATTTTTCGTAAGCCAGCCGGATATAGGCCTCGTCTACATCTATGTCCCCGCTGGCTTTTTCGGCGGCCTCCGGGCTAAGATTCCCTCTTCCCAGATGAATGATCCCGCAGCGTGTCAGCCCGTTCCTCTCCAGGCAGGCCTGCATCCGTTTGTTATCCCGGTGGGTATCCAGCCGTAAGGCCGAAAGCCCCTGCTCCCTTGCCAGCCTGGCAGCTTCTGCTAACAGGAAAGAGGCGACGCCCTTCCGTTTTTCCTGCTCTGCTACGGCTACCCGATGTACCGTCATATAGCCGTAATTTCCCTTTCCCAGCCAGGCTCCGTCGTAAATCACGTCATAGTCTGGCTCCCCATCGGGAATCAGAGCGGCTACGCCGAGGATGGGGTCTTTTGTATCGTCTGCTTTCTTGTCTGCTTCCTCTGCCTCCTCCACAACTACATGAAAATAACCGTTTTCTATATCCTGTAAAATGGCTGCTTCGTCCGGGTAGCCGTCCTGCCATTGATCGACGCCCTGCTCCGCCAGGCTTTTCTGCGCCTGATGGATAATGGCCATGATTTCCGGGAGATCCACCGGGTATGCTTTTCGTAATTTTAATTTTGTATTCATAAACAAGCTTCCTCTTTTCATTATTCTGTTTCTTTCTGTATTCCCTTTCCTTTTCGTTCTTCTGGTTTTTCTGCTTCCTTTTCCTCCAGCCACTGCTTAAAATTGCCTTGAGGATTCATTTTGAAACAAACAGCTTCCAGCTCTTTATCTATCATTTTTCTATTAAGATATTTTATCTCAGGTTCCGAAGCCAAAAATTTATAAACTTTTAGCAAATAAAACAGAGCAACCGTATAGTCTCCTTTTGCCTCATACACTTTTGCTAAATCATGATAATCTCTAATGGTATATAGGTTTGCTTCTCCCCATATTTTTTCATTTATTTGTAAACTTTTTTGATATAGTTCCTCTGCTTCCACATACCTTTCCTGAATTTCATATACCCCTGCCAACGCATTATAGCTCCTGGCAACATCAGGATGTTCTTCTCCTAACACTTGTTCTCTTATTTGCAGACTTTTTTGATACCATTCTTCTGCTTCCTTATAATTTCCCCACTGTTGATACACATCTGCCAGGGCATGCTCCACCTCTGCCATTAATAAATGCTCTGCTCCAAACAGTTCTTCCGTCATATTCCGTGCTTTTAACAGCATTCTTTCGCTCTCATCAAAATATCCCTGTTCCAACTCCTCTTTGGCCTGTTCCAACAACGTTTCTATTTCGCTCCGTTTCCGCTTTCGCCCTGCCTGGCCTTGAACCTCGCTTCCAGCTCTATCTTCCTCTCTCTCCCCGTTCCATTCCTCTCCTGTATACGACAGCATCCTTTCCTTCTTCTCCTCTGCCTGATGAAACAGTATCCGAATTTTTACAAAAGAATAAAAATCATACGCCTTTACCGCTAATCTATCATCCCCATAAGAAGTAACCAAAAAAATAATATTTTTCCCCAATCCCTCAAGCTGATCTCTGCTAAAATTCAACCGTTTCAAGCTTTCCTCCGTTTGAATCGCAAGCTGAAAATTCACTATCAGAAAAGTCTTTTGTTTCGGAAAGCTATCTACCCACTTTTGCAGCTCCACAAAGGAATACTCCCCAGGATTCCGCTTATAATCATAAACTTTAACAGAACTCTGCCGGTACAAATCCGCAATTTCCTTCTGTGTCTGTCCGTCTGCTATCGCTAAAAATAAGCCCTGTTCTGACTGATTGAGGATCCAGCCTAACGTTCTATATCCCTCCTGATTGCTTTCCGTCATCGTCTATCTCTCCCTGCTCCTTTAAAAACCTCACGACCAACGGATGGACATTATGCCATCGTTTCCCGTTATATTCCAGAACTACCGAAGCCTGCAGCATTTTCAACAGCATTTCTTTATCTTCAATTCTCTCCTTATTCCCCCGATAAATATTTCCTAAAAATTTGTAATTCTTACCCTCAATTCTTCTTGTCAAGGATGTCTTTAATTCTTCTAAAGCACGTTCGGCATCCTCCATAGAAATGCACTCGCTATCTCTACGCTCTGCCCTGGTTGCGGCCGTATTGATCACACGGAACAAATCCCTCAGCGATCCTCCGGTATCCTGAATCATCCGTTTTAACACATCCGTTTCAAATAAATCCAGCTTGGCACGTTTTCCTACAATTTCCTTTATCACGTCGATTCCCTTCTGAAAAGGCTTATTTTCTATCGTTTCAATCTTGATCATAGGAAGCGTTTTTATGACAAAATAGCTTTCCATCGCAGAAAACCTGGTATCATAGGAAAGCCCAATCGGAAACGTATAAATCACCGGAAAACGCATACCGGCAAGGACCGCCGCATAGTTATAAAACACCCTCCAGGCATCCTCTGGATTTAGCTTATCCAAATCCTCAAAAATCAGAATCGGGCGTTTCCCTTCTGTTTTTTTCGTAATTTCTTCCGCTATTTCCCCCAATAATCCAATCCATTCACTCGTACGGACACTTATTTTTTTCCGGTATTCTTTCCTTGTTTCTTCATTAAACTTCAAATCTGTCTTCAATTTTGCAAACAGATTTAAAAGCCCCGCAAAAATCCCCTTTGTTTCCAACTCCGTTCCGGTTTCTAGCGCAAATTCCGCCATTTCTTCCGAAAGCATCGTTTCTGTTCCTTCCAGCCAAAAGTTCTTTATTCTTTCCAACGTCTGCTTTTTTATCTCACAGCCCGACTCCTCTGCAAGCTCTAACAGAGCTTCCCCCATCAGAATAAAAAGATCCAAATGTACGATATTAAATAAATCCAAATCCAGGCTACAATTTATCGTCCTTATCTTATATCCCTCTTTGGCCAGCTTTTCTGACATCCGGTTCAATTCTGTACTTTTCCCACATCCTCTATGCCCCAGTAGCAGGCAGGCGCTGTATTCTTCCGGGTTCCGGCAGATATCCGCAAGATCCTCAATCGGTGAATCATATTTATCACTGGTACGGTATTCCATAGTATCTGCACAGTAAAACTCTGTCATCTGCTCCTTTTTTAGAGGCGCAGGTGAAAACGCATTCAGCATTTCAGAAATTTGGTTTGCATACTTCATAACTGTCCTCCTCAAAAACCCGAAAAAGGGATTTTTCTTCTATTATATCCTAGAAAGCTTGAATTCGTAAAGACCTTCTTTTCGCTATGACCTCACATACGTTGCAGTTCAGCCTTGCCGAACTGTAACGCAGCAAGCCATGCAAAATCGCTTCGCGATGGCTTGCTGCATCTCGACCACTACACTTTCTCACGGACTTCGCAGCACAGTGCGAAGTCCTGGGCTGAACTGTAACTCACATACCTCTGCTTCGAGCTTTTCGGCTTATCTGGTATCGTCCGGTTAAGCTTCCCGGCTTCAATCAGCGGCAGAACCATCTTCGTCATCACATAAGTCCGGGATTTCCCGGCAAATGCAATAATTTCGCTACGGGTTCTTGGCACCGTGCAAAATTCTAAAATATTCTCTTCCCAATCTCTGCTTTCTTTGAAAAAATTATTTTTCATCACAACTTTAAATTCTCCGTGTACCACAGAAAATACAGGGGCAGGAAGTCCCGCCTGAAGAAACTCGGCACGCATTGTCGGAATCCCGGAGTAACGGTTTTCTGTCACCTTTAATAACTCCAATATATTCGCCAGTACCGCATTTCTGGTCTCCGGGCGTACTCTGCCCAACTCAGAAGCGGAAATTCTTCCATACAAACCGCCGCTGTTCACCACTTCCATCCTGTCCCGGTACATTTCAATCCGAATCGGGACATTTTCTGTATACCGGCTATAGTCCCGGTGTACCAACGCATTCAAAATAGCCTCTCTTACTGCCTTGATCGGGTACTCCGGCTTATCTCTCCTATGGCCATCCTCATCTATCACCGTTTTCGTCCTGCTGTTTTTTCTGACAAACTCCACCGCCTCCTCTAGCATATCCGGAATAGAGCCGGTAATCCGTTTATTGTCTAAAAAACGTTCTCCCTCTTCTCCTAACATCCCCATCTCCGTCCCTGGCAGGCAGACTGCCGTAATGCAAAGCTGCGGAAAATAGGTCTGTGGATACCGGGAAAATACCAGAAAGCCTGCAAGCGTCGGCACACCGTCTGAAATCACACCCATCAGCTCCAGGATTTCTTCCTCTGATACATGTTCCGCCAGGTTCCGCCGTTCCTGCTTTACTGCCAGCAAATAGTCGTTTAAACGTTTTTCCTCTAACAGCCGCCGCTTTCCTTCCGGGATAGTCCGAATATCATCATGGATTCTTTTGCGGAATGCTTCATAGCTGTAAACCTCATATTCGCTCATTGGCTCATCCGATTCTCCCACACGGATATAAGAGCCCTTAATACGGCCAACCCCCTTATAAAATACCGGACGTTCGGAAGCATCCACTCCAGGAATTTCCGCAGAAACGATTATCTTTCCTTCTATTTCACAAATCGTAAACAAGGCTCTGACCAGAGGCTCCATCTGTTTGCACTGTTCTGTCACCTTCTTTTGCAAATCCTGGGGATCATAAACACCCTTTACCGGATAGCCGTCCGTCTCCTCTATCCCAAAAATCAGAATTCCGCCTTCGTCCTGATTGGAAAACGCAGAAAGGGTATCATACAGCTTGGTAGGGCAGCCATGCTCCGCTGATTTTAATTCAATCGTCTGTCCCTCTGCCTGCCGTCTCCTCACTTCCTGAACCAGCTCCTTTAATGCCTCTGCCTGCATTTCTTTTCTCTCCTTTATG
The DNA here is from genome assembly GCA_949155905.1 of uncultured Lachnospiraceae bacterium. GTDB lineage: Bacteria > Bacillota > Clostridia > Lachnospirales > Lachnospiraceae > MGBC131033. The sequence goes on along the minus strand of CASCWU010000017.1, from coordinate 22,666 downwards.
GGCTTTTTATGTATAGTCTAATCAAAAAAGTTATTTTTGTCAACTAAAACAGGAAATTTGATAACTATATTTTAAGTTTGATAACTCATTTCCCAATCTTTTAATTTTATTTTATGAATTTTGATTAAAAAAATCTATGCTCTTGACATACGTAATATTACGTGTTATGATGAAAACATCAAAAAAGAAAAAGGAGAATTTCTGGAATGCCAATGACGTCACGTGAGATGATACAACATCTAAAAAAACACGGATTTAAAATTGTAGGGCAAAATGGCTCCCACGTCAAAATGAGAAATGAAAAAACGGGACGTCAGACAGAAGTTCCCTATCATAATACCGATTTAAAAAAGGGCTTGGAGCAAGCCATCCTAAAGCAAGCCGGACTTAAATAGCAGTAACTCTATAAAGGAGGATATCATATGAAAAAATTATTTTACCCTGCCTTATTCCACAAAGCAGAAGAAGGTGGTTTCTGGGTTTCCTTCCCGGATATTCCGGAATGTCTTACACAGGGTGATGATATGGAACAAGCCTATGAAATGGCAGCGGACGCATTGGGGCTGGCATTGGTATGCCGGGAACAGGAACACGAACCTCTCCCTGCCGCCTCCGATCCGACCTCCATTTCTCCGGAAGCTGATTCCTTCCTTGTTGTCATGGAGTTTGATATGCTGGCCTACAAAAAACGCACCAGCTCCCGTGCCGTAAAAAAGACGCTAAGTATCCCGGAATGGCTAAACGAAGCAGCTATGGCAATGGACTTAAATTTTTCCCAGATTCTGCAGGAAGCGCTTCTTTCTAAAATCCAGGCAAATGCCTGATTTCATTTTTATTTCTCCAAAAGAACTCCCCGCCTGCTTCGCAGACGAGGAGTTCTTTCTATATTTCTAATTCTTTTCGTATCTCTTACTGTCTTTTCCTACTTCTTACTACTTCTCATTACGCTTTACTGCCTTTCCCATCTTTTCCCTACTTCCTACTGCTCAAACCTCCGCGGATGCTTCGGATGCGTAAGCTTCTCTAACGTCATATTTTCCTGGGAGCCGACTTCAAACTGTTGCAAGTTCTCATACACGCCGCGTCCGTCGCCTTGCGCCAGGGAGGTTTCTCTGGCCTTCATGACCGTAGGCCCATAGGCAATCGCCCCCGGCCCGTTGACGCAGCCGCCCTCGCAGGCCATACCCTCGATAAAGTCCTCCGGCAGCTTTCCGGCACGCAGCAGCATCAGCGCCTTCTTGCACTCTGCCGCTCCGTTGCAGACCTTTACCTGAACATTGGTATTTTCTCCGGTTTCCTTTAAGCTTTGCAGCACAGCCTTCGTTACGCCGCCGCTCTGGGAGAAGCGCCGCCCGTAAATACTGCCCTGCTGCTGCTCTAAGCCGCTGGCCTCTACCTTGATATCCTTTGCACGCAGCATGGCGAACAGCTCGTCAAAGGTCAGGGCATAGTCCGCTGCATGCTGGGTAATCGTATCCAATACCTCGCCCTTTTTCGCAATACACGGCCCGATAAACACAGTCATCGCATCTGGATGAACTGCCTTGATGTAACGGGCTACTGCTACCATTGGAGAGGCTGTAGTGGACATATTCGGCAAAAGCTGCGGAAAATGCTTTTTGATCATATTGACAAAGGCCGGGCAGCAGGAGGTCGTCATCTTTTTGCCCTCCGCATAGGCCTCTGCCCATTCCTTCGCCTCTCCGGCAGCCGTCAAATCGGCTCCTAAGGATACCTCGTACATATCCGTAAAGCCCAGCTTCCGCACAGCCTCTGCAATATCCGCTACTGTCGCATCGCCAAACTGCCCCTCGATAGCCGGCGCTACCATCGCATAGACCGGAAGCCCGGCCCGCAGCATCCGGATCACATCGACGATAAAGGAACGGTCGGAAATCGCACCGAATGGACAGTCCTTGATACAGGCGCCGCAGTTGATACAACGCTCCTCGTTGATCACGACGATTCCGTTTTCGTCCATCGAAATGGCATCCACCGGACAGCTTCTTTTACATGGACGCATCAGGTCAGCAATCGCATTATACGGACATGCCTGGGAACATTTGCCACATTCCTTGCATTTGCTCGGATCGATGTAGGCGCGATCCCGGGACATCGAAATCGCACCGAAATTACAGGCAGCCTGACACTTTTTGCTCATACATTTCTGGCAGTTATCCGTCACGACAAAACGGGTGATCGGACAACCCTCGCAGGCTGAGGTAATAACCTGAACGATGTTTTTATTGTCCTTTCCTGCCACCGGAGATTTTCCCTGTGCCAGCCGGATCCGCTCGCGGATGATCTCGCGCTCTTTGTAAATACAGCAGCGAAACTGCGGCCTCGGTCCTGGAATCATCTCATAAGGCATCTGCTCTAAGCCGCCCGCCGGTTCCCCTTCAAAGGCAAATTTCGCCACCTCATATAATACCTCGTGCTTGATTCTTCCGATATCATTTTCTATTTTTAACATATGTTCTCTCCTTGCCATTTAGAGTCTATCAGGATCCTTTGGTTGCCATCCCTATAGAAGGTTGTCATGCTGTTACGGCTGATGGAGCCTGACGAATGGAGCCTGCTAATAATATTTCACCCGGACGGTTTTGCCCATCCGTGTCACCAGATCCTGGATCTGCTCCACCAGGTGGAGGCGGATCGAAAGGTCAAACGGCAGGTTCGGATTCTGATGCGCCTCGTTCATCGCCTTGCCGACAAACAGATTGAAATCCGTACAATCCTCAATGATCATTCTGGCTAATTGGGAACCGCCGTTGTCTCGGTCTAATTCGATAAAAAAGTTTTCGTCAATATCCTCTTCTACATACGTTTTTAAAAGATTCAGCGTTCGGTTTAACGTCAGCACGCCCTCTGTCACCAAATCCATTCCTTCGATTTTGGCTGTAGGCGGAACCTCCGGATCGTTATAGGAAAGAGAGGTTTTGATCGGCTTATTCAGATACCTCGCTACGATATTGGCACTTGTACCACCGCTCACTGCCTTTTTCCCCTCCTGGGCAAAAAACTCCTTCATACAGCGCTCGTCGTCCTCCTTGGTCTTTGGCGGGCCGGTAAACAGGTTGACCGTCTTGCGCTCGATCACCCTCGTCACCGCTACCGTCGTATCATCCCCTGGCTGCCCCTCGTACAAATCGTCGCAGGCCTTGCTTAAAATCGCAGCCAGCCTGGAAGCGGAACGGGTGGTTTTCATGCTTTTTACCGTATAATCCGCCATACTCTGCCAGGTCCATCCAAAATTCAATAGTTGTCCTACTCCTGCATGGATGACGCCGTCACTCATCAAAACAAAACAATCGTTTAGCTTCGTGTCAAACCGGCACTCCTGAATCGTCTTTCCTTCGATCTCCCGCTTGACAAACGGCAGCTCTACCAACTTCCCGTCGCGGACAAAGACGCAGGTCGGATTGTCAAATTCTACCAGATAGGCTTCTCCGGATTTAAAAATCTGTAAAATACTAAACGTCGAATAGGCCACCTGGCGCACCTGACAAATCGGCAGCGTTTTGACGATGGTTTCCACACATTCCTCCAGCTTCGCCCCCATCCGGAACATCGTACCAAGAATCTTGGAGGTCAGCGTAGAGAGGATGTTGGCCTTGACGCCACTTCCCATTCCGTCCGCCAGAATCACAATATCCGAATCCTCTGTCTTTAAAATCTCTACCTTATCTCCACATAGCTCCTCATGATGGTGGTTCAGGCTTTTATAGGACACATCAATACTGACACTCATTCGCCATCCCCCTCCTTTAGCCGATGCCTTCCTGGATATCGGTTTCCTCACCCAGAATCATATCCCTAAGCTTTGTCAGCGTCACCTTCGTTTCTGCTGTTGTTTCGCCGAGAAGCCCCGCGATCTCCTGTGCCACCGTCATCTGCCTATCAATGACCGCCTGTGCCATTTCAATCGTCTCTACCTTGAGCTGATAGGACTGCTTTTCTGCTTCCTCTTCCTTGGTGATATCCTGGAAAATCCCCAGTACTGCATCCTGCTTTTTCATATAGACAATATCCTGAGAGGTCGTAATGCCCAAATCCTCATAGCGAACCTTTTTGCCCAGAATATTTTGCTTCGTTCTCATAACCTCTTCAAAATCACTGTGATCAATCAGCTCAAATAAATATTTATCCAATGCCTCAGCATAAGTCAAGTGGAAATATTTCCTAGCGGCATGATTGAATTCGATGATCTTCATATCCGGATCGACTACCAGGATAATATTCGGGGTAGTATCGAGGACGAAATTGGACATTGACTCTGCCCGTTCGTGCATATATGGAATACACATATACAGCTCTGCCTTTTTCTGGAACACCGCAACCGCCTTTTCCCGGCAGGTCGAATACCCACAGGCGCCGCAGTTGAGTTCGTGTTCCGGCTCGGTCTTGCCGATCTTCCGCAAAATTGCGCGGATCTCCTCTTCTGTCGGCACAGCATCCTTTGGAGAACGATCCTGGAAGGCCTTGGCAAAAGATAACTCCTCCCGTTCCTCCTGCGGCTTTTCCAACAGCTTCGCTGAAGCGGTCAGTTCCCCTGCAGCCTTAGGCGGCATAAATTCCTCTTTCTTTGGCGGAACCTTTGCGATTTGCTCTTCCATATCCAGCTTTACCTTAAAACGGGAAATCGACTCTCTGTCTACGGCAGGTCCCTTGATACAGCCGCCATTGCAGATATTCAGTTCAATAAAGCTGCCCTTGATATCGCCCCGGTTCATGCTGTCCAACAAATCCGTCGCATTTTTCATGCCATGCACATAAAACTTCCGGTAAGAATCCTGCTTTCCGTCTGCTACTACGGCAGACAAAACACCGCTGCTGACCGGATAGAGACGGTTGACCTCTGGATTCGGATTGTCAAACGGCTCCTCTGGAAGCTCGGACAGCTCGATTCCCTCCTCCCGCAGCCAGTCCTCAAACTCAAAGAAATGCAGGACGGCATCTATGTAACCGGCTGTTCTGGCATCGTTTAGGGCTTCTCTCTTTTTCGCCAGACAAGGCCCCAAAAAGACTACCTTGACCTGATCGCCAAACAAGTTTTTGATCACCTTTCCATGGGCAATCATTGGGGAAACCACTGGCGCCATGTATTTTACTAATTCTGGATAATAGATCTCAATCAAATCATTGGCGCTCGGACAGCAGGTCGTAATGATGTTTTCCATCGTCCCCTCCTGCAGCAAACGGTTGTATTCCTCGGTTACGTAAACTGCACCCTCTGCCGTTTCCCGTACCTGAGAAAAGCCCAGTCTTTTCAGTCCGGCCACCACCTGTCCTGGCTTTTGAAACTTTAAAATCCCCAAATACGACGGAGCCAGGGAAATAATCGTCGGTATCCCCTGTGCCAAAAAGCCCTTTACCATTTCCAAATCGCTGCTGAACGTCTTGGCATTCTGCGGGCAGACCTCCATACAATGCCCGCACAGGATACATTTGTCATTTAAAATCTGTGCCTGCTCGTTTTTTACCGTAATCGCCTTTACCTCACAGGCTCTGATACACTTATAACAGTTTTTACATTTTGCTTCTTTGAAATCAATTACATTCATTGTTTCATCCATCCTTCATTTTTACCTGTTTTTAGGCAATGCGTTTTAATACTTCCTGTTCAAAAAAGGCTTCTGTCGTATCCGGCGAAAGGGAAAACAACTCCCCGTCCAGCTTCACGCAAACACCCTTTACACATTCCCCCATACAGAATGAACCGGACAGCTCTACCTTGTCCCCTAGCTGATGTGCTGCTACCAGCTCCTCCAGCTTTGCAATGATGTCCCTGGAGCCCTTTAAGTGACAAGAGCTTCCGATACAAATTGTAATAACCATGATATTCCTCCATTCTGCAGCCCTTTGCTGCTTGTTTGATTTTCCCCTGAGAGGGTTCTGCTTAGCATATCCCGGAAAGACTGTCTACTTGTCCGGTGACATTTTTCTGTATTTTTCCCCATACAAGCCGACGGCCTCATTCGATCCATTCGTTGCGGCCAGCGCTCTTATGACTGCCTCTGCCGTTTTTTCCTCTGCCTCCAGCCAGTTTATCGGCTCATGGATATGCTCCAGATAATGCGCATCGGAATCGGTGATGATCCGGCAGTTTTTTAAATAAGGAAACTGTTCCTCCAATTCCGGTAGCTTTTCCAGGTTTTTGACCTCTGCACAGACAAACCGGCTGTCCGGCGGAATATAGCCAAGATTTGCAATCAGGCTGTTCGCCGTCTTGTCGATATGAGCTGGTATCATCAGACCGCTGCAACGCTCTACCGCACTATAAACCTCCTCAAAGCTGATGTCTGTCGCATTGATCAGCAAATATTCCTCCTCGCCGATGATCCGATCCTCGGCGTCTCTCTGGTACTGATGGCCGAAAATCTCTGCTTTATTCGGAATTTTTTGCAGCTTCTCATAGACATAGCGGTCAAACTCCAATGCCTGCTCCAGCTTTGGGAACAGGCAAACGACATGGATTTCCTCCATTGTCGTCAGCTCCATCCCCGGAATCACCAGGACACCGTACTGTTCTCCTATCTCTATCGCCGCAGCGCAGTTCCGGCAGGAATTGTGATCCGTTACGGCTATCACATCTAACCCCTTAACCGCTGCCATTCCAACAATATTTCCAGGCGTCATATCCTCATCCCCGCGCGGTGACAGGCAGGAATGCAGATGCAGATCGTAAGAAAACCGCATCATACCTCTGCTCCGGTGTTCTCTGTGACAGCCGCTCCGTTTCCTTCTTTGATCCAACGGTACAACAGCAGCGCCGTCTCAAAAATCGGGTTTTCCGTACGGAAAACAGGAATGCCCTGCTGTCTGGCCTTGGTCATCCCGGCCTCGTCCATTACCGCACCCTCTGCCAGTACAATGCAGGCCATATCGGTCAGGCTCATCACTGCCAGGGTATTGATGTTGCCCATCACCGTCACCCATACGGCATCCTCTTGTCCTCTGCCCATTGCTACACTCAGCAAATCACAGCAAAATACACCTTTTAACTCCCGTTCGGGCTCTTCCCCTGCATTGACAACCTCTAAAATATTCAGCTTTTGCAGCTCTCCTATGGTCATAATCAGCCTCCTTCTACTCTCTGTCCAACATCGAAATCTCCCCGGAAAGCTTATGTATATACTCCCTTAAAATATGAATACAGTCGCTTTCCTTTGCAATGCCTCTGACAATATCCTCCGCCAGTGCCTGACAGCTCGGCGCACCGCAGGAGCCGCAGTCGATTCCCGGAAATTTCTTTGTCAATGCCTCTACCTGAGACATCATCTGGATGCTTTCCTTCATATTGTTTCCCAGCTTAAAGACCGGCTCGTATTCTACCTCTTGCGTCCACTCTACCTTCCTTAGTTCCTCCTCTGAGGCGTTTACGTGCATCCCGGCTACCGGAAGGTATTTACGGAGCTTTTTCAGCTTTACCTTAGCTACATAAGGATTTTCCACCGCCAAAACACCACCTACACAGCCGCCGTTACAGGCATTTAATTCGATAAACTCCAGATTTTCAAACTTCTGATCCTCCAAATCCTCCAACACCCGCAGCACATTTTCAATCCCGTCTGCCGCCAGGTAGCTGTCTGTCAAAAGCCCTCCGGCCTCTCCTCCGCTGCTGCCCCAGCCAACGCCAATCTTACCGGACGTTGCCAGCTCCTCCGGCGCCGCCGCTACCTCTTTCATAAACGGAAGCAGCTTTGGATAAACCTCCCGTATCGCCAGGACACCGTCTACCTCACACGTTTCAATCCCAATTGGATGCTTGCAGGCCGATACCTTAGCCGGACACGGAGAAATAAAGAAAATGCCGATTTTTTCCGAAGGCAGACCGGTTTCTTTTAATGCCTTGTCCCGCGCCATCGCCGCCGCCAGCTCTACCGGTGCCTGAATCGGCAGCAAATGGTCAATCAAATTCGGGAACCTTACCCGAATCAGCTTTACCACAGACGGACAGGCCGTACTGATAAGCGGCCACTGCTCCTCATGCGCCTCCGCATAGCTTCGGCTTACCTTAGACACGATTTCAGCCGCAGCTCCTACTTCAAATACATCGTCAAACCCCATTCTTTTCAAAGCCGTCAGGACAATGTTGCTGTCCTCCAGGTTATTAAACTGACCATAAAGCGACGGTGCAGGCAGCGCTACAGTATATTCATACTCCTTTATTGCAGAAAGCGGATCATAGGTGGCCTGCTTTGCATGATGCGGGCAAATACGGATACATTCGCCGCAGTCAATACAAAATTGCTTTGTAATAACCGCTTTTCCATTCCGCACCCGGATAGCGCCGGTCGGACATCGCTTGATACAGTTAATGCACCCCTTGCATTTATCTGGATCTAAATGAACCGAATTTTCAAATTTGTCCATTTCCCGCACCTCCATTTCTTTCTCTTGTACTCTTTGGAATACCTTTTCTTATTCCGGGATGAAAACCTTCATGTTTACCCTTGTACCAACTCCAAGCTCGGTCTCTACCTTCATTTCGTCGGAATATTTTTTCATATTCGGCAATCCCATCCCTGCACCAAAGCCTAAATTTCTGACATTGTCTGGTGCGGTCGAATACCCGGCCTGCATCGCTTTCTCAATGTCCGGAATCCCCGGTCCCCGGTCCTGAAGCGTCATGTCGATACACTCAGAATCGATCAATACGGTAATCGTCCCGCCGTTCGCATGGATCACCATATTGATTTCACCCTCATACATCGCAATCGCCACCTTGCGGATAGCCTCCGGCGGCACCCCCATCTGACGCAGCTTCTTCTTTACATCACTGGAAGCCTCTCCTGCCCGCGTAAAGTCCTCCGTAGATACTTCGTATTTCAATTCAATGGTATCGCTCATAGTCGGAACCTCCCCGCAGCCCTTTTTCATACAGAATACCACATGCACCAAACATCCGGTGGCCTGTTGCCAAAATAGCAATCTCGCGTTCCTTTGCCAGCTCAATCATCGTTTCATCCGGGCGCTTGTCACGTACAAATACAATACAGATAATATCCATCATCTCTGCTGTTCGGATCACCTGGGAATTGCACAGTCCGGTCATTAAAACCGCCTGATCCTTTACAAACGCCAGCACATCGCTCATCATATCGGAGCCGCAGGCCGTATGTACCTCCCGATCCAGAAAATCCTCGCCGTACACGACCCGCGCTCCCAATGCTTCCTTGATTTCTCGTATTGTCATAAGCTCTCCATTCCTGTGTGGTAAAAACGAAGCCTGACTGTTTCTCCACACATACCTTTTTTAGTATTACTGTTCTTTCATGATATTGCTATTGTAGCATTTCCGGCCTTTTTTTTCAAGCAAAAGAGAAAGCGACTGTATATACATTTTTTTACAGCCGCTTTCTCTTTTATAAGGATACATCTACATTTGCACCCTCTGTTGCCATCGGAGTATTCATTGCCTGCATGACAGACTGTGCAACCGCCATCTCATGCGTCATCCCATCCATCCCGCTGATTCCGCGAATCACCGTAGAACCGCCGGAATGATCTGAGTTACTGGAGCTGCCCGGAAGCGTGCTGCCAGCGGAACGCCTTTCCTGCTCCAGCTTTTGAAACATCGCTTTTAAATATTTCATATCGGCATCCGCAATCTCCCGCATTTCATCCATCCGATGCTTTTTCTTCAAACGCTCCAGATCCTCCGGGGACATATTGACCTGTACCGATGCCGTCAGCGCCTCCGTCAGCTCTCCCAGTCCTTCGATCTCCGCCATATCCTGCATTGCCTCCGCCATCATGGCCTCCAGCTCCTGCATTAGCGCCTCTAGTTCCTCCTGGCTCAAGCCGGTTTCTTCGCAGCTTAGCTCCTCAAAGCCTGCCATCCAGTCCTCTTCCTCATAGTTCTCCCACTGCTCCATATAGACTCCCGTCTGCGCGGCCCGTTCTTCTTCCTCCATATGCTTCTTACGCTTTTTGGCAATCCGTTCCATCTTTGCCGCATGGATGATGGCGGCCCGCAGCTCTGATTTATCATAGTCCTCGCTCAGAAGCTTTCTCGCCAGCATCGCTTTTACACTGCGTGCCTTTAACGCGGCCTTTCCTGCACCGACCGATGTCCTGGAGCGTAAAATCTGTGCGGAAATCTGTTTGAAATTATAGCCGACCTTCTTTTTCTTTTTCTGCGCCGGCTTTATCGTTCTTGTCACACTGATCGTTCCTGCTGATGTCCCGTCCGGGTTTTTTAACTGTATCACCCTTCGTTCCTTATTTCCAAAGCGCGTCACCGATACCGTCCGGCTCATTCCCATCCGCAGCTTGGCTTCTGTGTTTGTCCCTGTCCCTATCATACCTGTCACCCCTTTTATCCAAATCTCTGCACATATAAATAATTATCGGCAGATTTCCAGAAAATATGAAGCAAAGCAGGCGAAATTTTCTTAATTTATCACTTACATATTGATATTGGATCTTCATCCTCCTTGCATACTCTTCTATCGGGGAATCCTTCTCCACGTTCAGCACAAAATCCTCTGCAACCTGCCGCCAGGAACCCTATCAGGCATTTTCCTTTTCTCTCTCGTCTCATCATTCTGTCTCTCCTTTTATCCCTGCAATCCTCTTGCCTGCCGTTCCATGTCCTCTACCACAATATCATAAATTTCTCCCAGAGAGGCACAATACTCTAATACCTTCCACGGCTCGTTTGTATGATAGTGGATTTTGATCAAATCCTCATCTCCTACCGCTAGCAGACAATCTCCCTGGAAATTAGCACGAAAATAATCGCTGATGATATCCTCGTCCAAATCGGTTCCTTCGATCAACAATTGCGTATCATATCGGTATTCTAACATTATTTTATTCTCCTTTTCTTTCTTCTTTTTTACCCGTTTGCTTTCTGACTACATTACTCCAGCTCAAAATAGGCTGCCTGATAACGCTCCTCGTCCAGCTTTTGCAGCAGTCGGTACTTCCCCTTCCAGAAGTAACCTCCCCCTCGTTTAAACTGACGGATAATGACCGTTATCTGATTTCGTTCCCCTCCCTCTTCCTCCTCAATTAAAAACTCATAAGGGGCTTCTGTCCGATACCATTTTCCCTTCACCTCGTATTCCAAGGAGAGTGATTCCTTTAATGCCTCCTTATCCATTCCCTTCTTTTCCTGAAAAAATAAAAATTCATACCATTCATCGCTTCCGCCCTGCTCTGAGGCTAAAGGCAGCTCCGAATAATAGACATTCCAGTAGATTCCCCGTTCATACGCAATCGCCGGCGTCCCATTCTCTACAAGCTGTGCCTCCGATATGCCGTCCCGCAGCGCTACATAATTCCGGACAAAACGTTGGCGTGCCAGATAGACTACACTCCAGAGAATCAATGCGACTCCCAAAACAGTCAATGGTAGGATAATCTTCAGTTTTCCTTTTGTCATGCTCCATTCCTCCTGCTATCCGGCTTATTTTACTGGTATTTCGCGATTTCCTCCGGCAAAATCATTCCCGCTGTCAATAAAGCTGCTGCAATCCTCTTTGCTCTCATCTGCATAGCCTCCCTCTTGAAGTCTTTTCCCGGTTTTCATTATAACGCCATCTTTGTCCTATGTAAATGGTTCCTGGCGGCTGTCAGAACATACGGCCTATTTCATAGACCAAACGACAACCTGAAGCGTCCTCGTTTTCTCTTTTCATATTATATAGGAAATTCTTCTGTTTGTCCTGCTTTTTTATTTGTTTTTATAAATTTTATAGTATTTTTATAAATTCTTTTATTTAGAAGCACAGAAAAGCTATCGCAAATTCCAGGGTCATCTGATTTTCCTGTCTGTCGCAATACGTAACCGTATAGCTTAGCTTCCGTTCCTTCCGCAGCCTTTTCTCCAACGTATTCCAATCCATCTCACACATACCCCAGAAATCATATCCAATCCCTTCCTTATCCAGCAATGCCGGCCAATCCGCTACCAGCTCCGCTTCTTTCCCTAACTCTACGCTTACTTCTACAGCCGGCACATGCTCTATCTCTACCAGACTATCCGCTATCTGCTGAAACTCCTTTAACCCCAATTTTCCTCTTAATATGGAACAAACAACCAGCATCACAGCCTCCTCCTTTCTCTTTTTGCCTATCTAGTATAATAACGCATCAACTCCCGATTTCCCCACAAAAAATTTTACCTTTTTTGGAATTGTTTTTTCATGGAAACAAAAACAAAATGCTGGATTTCCCGCAGATCTCATGTTATAATACAAATAATGTGACAATTTTTTCACAGAGTTATCTATACAACTATGAAGGAGGGTCTAAGATGAGTTCTAAAAACACAGTACCTTTTGCCGGGACGAAGGCGCAAGAGGAACAGCTTCTGCAGGTCATCTCCGAAAATAAGGAGGAACGGGGCGCGCTTATGCCGATTCTGCAGCATGCTCAGGAGATATACGGCTATCTTCCGATTGAGGTACAGACCATTATCGCCAGGGAGTTAGATATTCCGCTCGAGAAGGTATATGGCGTCGTGACATTTTATTCTCAGTTTTCCCTTTTCCCAAAGGGCAAATACAAAATATCCGTCTGTCTGGGTACTGCCTGCTACGTCAAGGGTTCAGGCGATATTTTCAACAAGCTTAGCGAAACGCTTGCTATCGACAGCGGCGAATGTACTGCAGACGGCAAGTTTTCTCTCGATGCCTGCCGTTGTATCGGCGCCTGCGGCCTTGCTCCGGTTCTGACGGTAAACGACGATGTTTACGGCCGTCTGACCGTAGACGATGTAGACGGTATTCTCGAGAAATACGTATAACGCCTATGATGCCGGAGCTTTCTTTAAACGTATTGGACGTCGCGCAGAATTCTGTCCGTGCCGAAGCTTCTTTGATTGAAATATCCGTCCTTGCCGATACTTTAGAGGACAAACTGACCATTCAAATCCAGGACAACGGCTGCGGAATGACGGCTGAACAGGCCGCTCATGTGGAAGATCCTTTTTTTACCACCAGGACTACCCGAAAAGTAGGACTTGGCGTTCCTTTTTTCAAGCTGGCCGCCGAAAGTACCGGAGGAAGCTTTTCGATTGATACTGCACCCGGTGCCGGAACAACCGTCACTGCCGTATTCAAGCTATCGCACATAGATCGGATGCCGCTTGGCGATATGACCAGTACCATCTATACGCTTATCACCATGAATGAACAGATTGATTTTTTGTATCTCTACCAGGTAGACGACCGGAGCTTTACCCTGGATACCCGCGAATTCCGTCAGGTTTTAGGAGATGTCTCCTTTCAGGAGCCTGAAATATCCGCCTACATAAAGGAATATCTTGCTGAAAACGAACAGGAAACACGCCAAGGTATAGCAATATAGTATGGTATCAGCAGCTTATCGTTTGTGCCGTGGTGTTATGGCTCTATGGCCGACTGAAAAAGCTGTATGTGTGGAAATAAGCATTTCCATTATGTAAGATGTATGAGAATAGTTTTATAGAAAGGAAGGTAGCAACATGAAGTCACTTGAAGAATTAAAAGCAATCCGTGACCGGATGCAGGGTCAGGTCGGTATGCGTTCTGAAGATGATACCCAGACTAGAGTGGTAGTTGGTATGGCCACCTGTGGAATCGCCAGCGGTGCAAGACCAGTATTGACTGCTCTCTCCGATTTGGTACAGGAGAAAAACCTGCACAACGTATCTGTCACCCAGACCGGATGTATCGGCCTCTGCCAGTTTGAGCCAATTGTAGAGGTATTCGAGCCAGGTCAGGAAAAAGTGACCTATATCAAAATGACACCGGAAAAGGCAAAGGATGTTGTAGAGCAGCATCTGATTCAGGGCAGGATTGTCAAAGACTATATAATTCCAAAGACACTTGGATGATAAGGAGGTTAAACTATGTATCGTTCTCACGTCTTAGTTTGTGGTGGTACGGGATGTACCTCTTCCGGCAGTGAAGAAATCATCCAGGCTCTGCAGGCTGAAATTGATAAGAACGGGCTGACCTCAGAGGTTTCCGTGGTAAAGACCGGTTGTCACGGACTCTGTGCATTAGGCCCGATCATGATTGTATATCCGGAGGCTTCTTTCTACTCCATGGTAAAGGTAGAGGATATCCCGGAAATCGTTTCCGAACATTTGTTAAAGGGACGTGTCGTCACTCGTTTGTTATACAACGAAACCGTTACCGAGGATGGCATGAAGTCGTTAAGCGATACTGCCTTTTACAAAAAGCAGCATCGTATCGCTCTTAGAAACTGCGGTGTTATCAACCCGGAAAACATCGACGAATATATCGGTACGGACGGCTATCAGGCGCTTGGTAAAGTATTGACTGAGATGACGCCGGATGAAGTCATCCAGGTGGTTTTAGACAGCGGGCTGCGCGGACGCGGAGGCGCAGGCTTCCCGACCGGACGGAAATGGCAGATGGCCCGCAACTTCGTTCAGGACGGCGGCCAGAAATATGTCTGCTGTAATGCCGACGAAGGGGATCCGGGTGCCTTTATGGATCGTTCTGTCTTAGAGGGAGATCCGCACGTTGTGTTAGAGGCTATGACCATCGCCGGCTATGCTATCGGCGCCAGCCAGGGTTATATCTATGTTCGTGCCGAGTATCCAATCGCCGTAGAGCGTCTGCGGATTGCTATCGGTCAGGCTCGGGAATACGGCTTGCTTGGAAACAACATTTTCGGTACTGATTTCAGCTTTGACATTGACCTGCGTCTCGGTGCAGGAGCCTTTGTCTGTGGTGAAGAAACCGCTCTGATGACCTCTATCGAAGGAAACCGCGGCGAACCGCGTCCACGTCCTCCGTTCCCGGCCGTCAAAGGTCTTTTTGCCCGTCCTACCATTTTAAATAACGTAGAAACTTATGCCAATATCCCGCAGATCATCCTGCATGGTGCAAACTGGTTTGCTTCCATGGGTACGGAAAAGAGCAAGGGAACCAAGGTATTCGCTTTAGGCGGTAAGATCAACAACACCGGTCTTGTAGAGATTCCAATGGGTACTACCCTGCGTGAAGTTATCGAAGAAATCGGTGGCGGCATTCCGGACGGCAAGAAGTTTAAGGCAGCCCAGACCGGCGGTCCTTCCGGCGGATGTATCCCGGCAGAGCATTATGACGTGCCGATTGACTATGACAACCTGCTGGCTATCGGCTCCATGATGGGTTCCGGCGGTTTGATCGTTATGGACGAGGACAACTGTATGGTGGATATCGCCAAGTTCTTCCTCGAATTTACCGTAGACGAGTCCTGCGGAAAGTGTACGCCGTGCCGTGTCGGTACAAAGCGTATGTATGAAATGTTAGACAAGATTACCAAAGGCCAGGCTACCCTGGAGGACTTGGATAAACTGGAAGAGCTGTGCTACTACATAAAGGAAAACGCTCTGTGCGGCCTTGGGCAGACAGCTCCGAACCCGGTATTGTCCACACTCCGGTATTTTAGAGATGAATATGTGGCACACGTAGTAGAGAAGCGTTGTCCTGCAGGCGTTTGTAAGGCACTCCTCTCCTACACGATTGACGCTGACAAGTGTAAGGGCTGTACGCTTTGTGCAAGGAACTGTCCGGCAAATGCCATTACCGGCGCAGTCAAGGAGCCTCATGTTATCGATCAGTCCAAGTGTATCAAGTGCGGCGCTTGTATGGAGAAGTGTCGTTTCAGTGCTATTTCCAAAAAGTAAGGAGGGAACGGAACGATTATGGCAAACGTAAATATAAAAATCAACGGTATGGCTGTCTCGGCCCCAGAGGGTTCCACCATCCTGGAAGCAGCCAAAATCGCGGGTATTGATATTCCTACCCTGTGTTTCTTAAAGGATATCAATGAGATTGGCGCATGCCGTATGTGCGTGGTAGAGGTAAAGGGCGCCAGAAGCCTGGTTGCTGCCTGCGTCTACCCAATCAACGAGGGAATGGAGGTCTTTACCAATACTCCAAAGGTACTCGATTCCCGTAAGAAAACGCTGCAGTTAATCCTTTCTACCCATGACAGGAAATGTCTTTCCTGTGTACGCAGCGGTAACTGCGAGCTGCAGAAGCTGTGCCGGGATTTAAAGGTAGACGACGAGCATTTATACGATGGCGAGCGGATTGAATATGAAATTGACAATTCCGCTGCTCATATGTACCGGGATAATAATAAATGTGTTCTTTGCCGCCGCTGTTCTGCAGTCTGCGACAAGATCCAGGGCGTCGGCGTGATCGGCGCAAACGAAAGAGGCTTTAAGACAAACCTTTCCTCTGCCTTTGAAATGGGCTTAGGAGAGACGAGCTGTGTTTCCTGCGGCCAGTGTATCGCTGTCTGCCCGACCGGCGCGATTTCCGAAAAGGACAACACCAACGAAGTATTCGCTGCTATCGCCGATCCGGAAAAAGTGGTTCTCGTACAGACCGCTCCGGCTGTCCGTGCCGGACTTGGAGAGGCTTTTGGCTATCCTATCGGTACAAACGTAGAGGGCAAAATGGTAGCTGCACTTCGCCGCCTCGGCTTTGACAAGGTATTCGATACCAACTTCTCTGCCGATTTGACGATTATGGAAGAAGCTACCGAGTTTCTTGACCGTTTCAGCAACGGAGGCGTGCTGCCGCTTATTACCTCCTGTTCTCCAGGATGGGTAAAATACTGCGAACATTACTTCCCGGATATGACCGAAAACCTCTCTAGCTGCAAATCCCCGCAGCAGATGTTCGGTGCCATTGCCAAATCCTATTATGCAGAGAAAATGGGCATCGATCCAAAGAGCATTGTGATGGTCAGCATCATGCCTTGTACTGCTAAGAAATTCGAGATCGGACGTGATGACGAAGGCCGCGACGGAATGGCAGATGTTGATATCGCTCTGACCGTCCGCGAGCTGTCTCGTATGATTGAGCGTGCCGGACTGAACTTCAGCGCTCTGCCGGATGAGGAATTTGACGATCCGCTTGGTATTTATACAGGCGCAGGCGTTATCTTCGGCGCTACCGGCGGCGTGATGGAAGCAGCACTCCGTACTGCAGTGTATAAGCTGACCGGTGACGAAGCAGGCCCAGTAGACTTTACAGAAGTCCGCGGCGTAGAGGGTATCAAAGAAGCTACCTACAACGTCAACGGAACCGAGGTAAAGGTGGCCGTAGCTTCCGGCCTAAAGAATGCGAAGGAGCTTTTGACCAAGGTAAAGAACGGCGAAGCCAACTATCATTTCATCGAGATCATGGGATGTCCGGGCGGCTGTGTCAATGGCGGCGGACAGCCTCAGGTTCACGCCAGCATCCGTAACTTTACCGATATCCGTGCTATCCGTGCCAAGGCGCTCTATGATATCGACGCTGCCAGCAAGCTGCGTAAATCTCACGAGAACCCGGCGATCAAGGAACTGTACGAAACCTATCTGGGCGAGCCGGGAAGCCATAAGGCGCATGAGCTGCTGCATACCACATATGTAAAGCGCGGGCTTTATAATTAAAATAAATTCTCACACGACTCTGTGCATAATAAGGGGAGAAGCAGCCTTTGGCTGCTTCTCCCCTATGTTAATCATAGAAATTCCTTTTATTTCGCAATACTTTTTTAACAGTACTTTTTTAACTCCTCTACCTTGTCTAAACGCTCCCAGCTTACATCCAAATCCTGGCGTCCAAAATGGCCATAGGCGGCGGTCTGCTTATAGATTGGCCTTCTTAAATCCAACATCTGGATAATGCCTGCCGGACGCAGATCAAAGTTTTCACGGATAATTTCCACCAATCTTTCATCGGAGAGCTTACCAGTTCCAAAGGTATCTACCATCACAGAGGTCGGGTTTGCAACACCGATAGCATACGAAAGCTGTACCTCACAACGCTCTGCCAGTCCGGCTGCCACCAGGTTCTTCGCTACGTAGCGGGCGGCATATGCAGCAGAACGGTCTACCTTTGTGCAATCCTTTCCAGAAAAAGCGCCGCCGCCATGACGGGCATAACCGCCGTAGGTATCTACGATAATCTTCCGTCCGGTCAAACCACTGTCTCCATTCGGACCTCCGATGACAAAACGGCCTGTCGGATTGATAAAAAATTTGGTTTTTTCATCTACCAAGGCTTCCGGCAATACAGTATCCAGTACATGCTTTTTGATGTCCTTATGAATTTGCTCCTGAGTAACATGGGCGTCATGCTGGGTAGAAATCACGACGGCATTCAAATGGATTGGCTTTCCATTCTCATCGTATTCTACTGTCACCTGGGATTTCCCATCTGGCCGCAGATACGGCAACGTCCCATTCTTCCGCACCTCGGTCAGCTTCTTTGTCAGCTTATGCGCCAGCGCGATTGGATACGGCATATATTCCTCTGTCTCGTTCGTGGCATACCCAAACATCATCCCCTGGTCTCCGGCACCGATAGCAGCGATTTCTTCCTCGCTCATCCTTGCCTCCTTTGTTTCCAGGGCATGGTTTACTCCCATCGCAATATCGGCAGACTGCTCGTCCAATGCCACGATTACACCGCAGGTATTGGCATCAAAGCCCTTGTCAGAGGCATCATAGCCAATCTCCCGGATCGTATCCCGGACTATCTTCTGGATATCTACATACCCGGTCGTTGTCACCTCGCCCATCACCAATACCAATCCGGTCGTAATGGCCGTCTCACAGGCCACCCGGCTCATCGGGTCCTGTTCCAGCAGCGCATCCAATACAGCATCGGATATCTGATCGCAGATTTTGTCTGGATGTCCCTCTGTTACGGATTCCGAAGTAAATAATCGTTTTTCCATGTTCTTTCGTCTTCTCCTTTCTACCTGGGAAGCAGCTCTCTGTCAGCTTCCTTTCTCTCTTCCTGACGGCTTCTCATCATGCTCTGTGCAATCGAGCAGGACAGATCAATCGCACTCTACTCGCCGCACAGGCCGCGTGGCGTCAGCGGCGGCAAACTTCCTTACGCGTCCTGCGCATACAAAGAGCCGGCAGCAGTCTTTCTGCTCTCCGGCTCTCTTATTCATCCTATATCCTTTTGCATCCGCACGATAAGCGGACTTGATACCATTACCAAATCCTCTTATT
Source organism: uncultured Lachnospiraceae bacterium (assembly GCA_949155905.1). GTDB lineage: Bacteria > Bacillota > Clostridia > Lachnospirales > Lachnospiraceae > MGBC131033. The sequence goes on along the minus strand of CASCWU010000017.1, from coordinate 3,684 downwards.
GCTCGGTTCCCCTTAGGGGATTCCGCTCAGGTTGGCACCTTCCAGTTTTCTGGGGTTGCCGTGACTTCACAGAGCCTTCACTCTCCGCCACTCTGAATAAGAGATTTCCTTTTTATCCACTTGCAGCAGGAAACACGTTTCCTCCTCTGTCCCTGCTTACATTTAAGCATACTACGGAATTTCGGCCACGTCAAGAAAAACTTTTACTCCTTTGCAGCCAGTGTTTGGAACAGGTCAAATAAATCCTTCATGCCCTGTTGATAATGTATCTTCTCCAGTGCTGCCGTTCTTTTTGATGCCGCAGAAACAAAGTCGTCTAATAAGCTTCTCTGTTCTCCCGACAAGGTTGCCTCCAGACTATCATGTGCCTCTATTTCTTCCTGAAAAGCAGTCTGATAGCTTTCATCGCGTCGTGTAATCCTATCCAATCTTTCATCGGACAGGGATTGTGTCAATATTTCTAAAATTTCATTTTTCATAATTTCTCCTTTTCGGGTACTTATTACGCTTTCTTCTATCATACACTTTTTAGCAGGCACTGTCTAGCAAAAGAATAATTTTTTTATTCTTCCGGCAAATAACGCAGCCGCCCTTTTTCCTCCTCGTATGTAAATTCGGCTCTCCAGCCATTGATCATCGTCATCTGCGGTGCGCGATGCCCGATATCGGCTCCAGTTAAAATCGGCAGCTTTAAATCTCCTAAGGCACTTTCTACCGCCTCCTCAAAGCCTATCCCATAATCCGACTGGAAAAAGCATGGACGTCCGAACAAAAACCCAGAGGCTCTTTCAAACCAGCCTGCATATTTCATCTGCAAAAGCCCGGTGGTCAAACGCTCTGCCGAAAGAGCAAACGTTTCCAAATACCACAGCACACCATCCTTCGCATAACGGCGGTTATACTCCTTTGTCCCCTCATAAGGCGTGCCGATTAAGTTGAGCAGCAGATCCATACAGCCTCCCAAAAGCCGCCCGGACATCGTCAGCTTCTCTTCCTTATGCAAAGGGCGTAAGCGGACAGGCTCCCTGGCATCGTAGCATTCCAGCCCGGTCAGGCGTTCGGAAAATTCTGCTTCATAAAACGAAAAGCTCCTCTGCTCCGTCCGCTTCCCTTCTAACAGCTCTACATTTGCCGTCAAAGCCGGATGCCACTGTGCCATCCCAAAATCATTGAAATTGCAGCCATAAATCGTTGGAATATCACACAGCGTCGTAACCGGATATAAGATTCCCGTATTGTCTGAATATCCCTGTATCCATTTCGGATTTTTCCTGATCAGCTCCAGATCCAGATACGGAAGAATCTCCAGCAGAAAATCTCCCCCCTTTGCACACACAATCCAGTTTATGTCCGGATCGGTGATCAAGCTCATAAATTCATCTGCCCGCACCTGGCTGCCTGCGCTTCTTCCCCGTTCGGAGCGGCGCACACTGGCTGTCTCTTTCACCCGGTAGCCCCGCTCCTCTAAATTCATCTTTCCGTTCTCTAGACGCACCAAATCCGTCTGTTTGCTGTTGCCGTCTGACGGAGCCGCAATCCCAATTCCACTTCCCTTATCCAAAAATCCTACCTTTTTCAATGCCTATCCCTCCCTTTCTGCCTATCGGCAAAAGCCTCTCTAGCTGAGATTCGCCCGTATCTCCTTTGCAATCTGCACTCCTGTCGGCGTCGCAGCCAAGCCTCCCTCGCCGGTTTCCCGGAGTGTCGGTGACATACAAGTGCCGATGCTTCTCATCGCATCAATTACCTCGTCTGGAGGAATCGCACTTCGGATTCCGGCCAGAGCCATATCTGCACTTGTCAAAGCATTGACGGCACCTAAGACGTTCCGCTTTACACAAGGAATTTCCACCAGACCTGCCACCGGATCACAGGCTAAGCCCAGCAGATTTTTTAATGCAAGCGCTGCTGCATGGCAAATCATATCGCAGTCTCCGTCCTTTAAATAAACAGCCGCCCCCGCCGCCATTGCGCTTGCTGAGCCAATCTCTGCCTGGCAGCCTCCGGCCGCCCCGGAAAGAAATGCTCTCTCCGCAATGATCCTTCCGATTCCCGCCGCTACATACATAGCCTCTGTCATCTCATTTAACGTACAGCCCAGCTTCTCCTCCATCGTCAGCAGCACCGCTGGCAGCACACCGCAAGAGCCTGCTGTCGGAGCTGCCACAATACGCTTCATGCAGGCGTTCGATTCCCCCATCCGCAGCGCCCTTGCCATAACCGTTCCGATAAAATCCCCGCACAGACTGTTCCCCGCTGCAAGCCGTTCTGCAAAACGCTTTCCATCGCCGCCGACCAGCCCGCTGGCCGATAAAAGCTCTCCGTCATAGCTCTCGTCTGCCTGCCGCATCGCCAGATACATTTCTTTCATCTTAAAAAAGGATTCTGCCCGATCCGTCTGCCGATCCCTGCAGTCCGCCTCTATCATGACCATCGGAAAGCTGCCTCCTGTCTGCTTTGCCCTCCGCAAAATTTCCGCTAATGAACCAAATGCCATTTTTGTTTTCCTCCTGCTCTATTCCATTCCAAGATAGGTTACTTTCGTAATTCCAGGCCGTCCGGTCAGCCATTCTAGTGACTCCTCCGGAACCTCTCTGTCACACTCTACTATCATCACGGCATGTCCGCCCCGTTCATCCCGGTAAAGCTGCATCGTTGCAATGTTGATATCCTGCTCAGAGAGCATTGACGTCACCTCTGCCACGTATCCCGGCCGATCCTCATTGTGTACTACCAAGGTCGGATATTCTCCGTAAAAGTTTGCATCCAGCCCGTCCACCTGGCAAATCTTAATCCTTCCGCCCCCCAGAGAAGCCGCCAGCACCTCCAGAGTCTTTTCCTCCTCTCCGGACAGCACTAGCTTCACTGAATTCGGATGTGCATCCCGTATATCTGCCGCACCGAAATGATAGACAAGGCCAGCCTCCTCTGCCAGCCGGAAGCTGTCTGGTATCCGCTCGTCATCCGGCTTCATTCCCAGCAGTCCTGCTACCAATGCCCGGTCGGTTCCATGTCCTCTTCCGGTTGCCAAAAACGAGCCATATAAAAAAATATCTGCCTGCTTCACTGCGCTACCCAAAAGCTGCCTGCAAATATAACCGATCCGAACAGCCCCTGCCGTATGAGAGCTGGACGGTCCTACCATTACCGGCCCTATAATATCAAATAAATTCACGTTTGTTTCCCCTTTCCAAGCCAAAACTAGACTTACCCTAGCATATCAGTATACCCATTACAACCTATTTTAGCCTAAAACAGAAAGAGTTGCAATACAATTTTGGCATTGCAGACAAGCATAAAGGCAAGGATTAAACTTCTCGACTTTTTATGAGGCCTTACTTTTGATAGATACTAATTATTGGGGCAAATATACAGGCAGTTTTGAAACGGTATAGTTTCTATTAAACAAAAAGAAGCGGCGGCTTTGATTTCTCAAAAGCCGCCGCGTAGGAATAGGCGTGTGCAATTCCCTCTGCTGTACGACAACTTTTTTCTTTGCCGTCGTGCGGCAGATTAAGGCGATTGTATTTTTATTTAGTGATTTCTGTTCCGGCATTGTGAATTTCAATCATATAAATATCACAAGGCGATAGTTTCATATTTTCGGTAGACAAGCTATTTGCAAGTTCGGTGGACTTGTCTATGAGCATTTTTTTAATATCGCCGCCCGCAATTTCTTCTTCA
>CASCWU010000016.1 GCA_949155905.1 uncultured Lachnospiraceae bacterium | reverse complement strand
AGCGTCAAGCCACACTCTACACGCAGGTCTTTCAAGCGTTCTTGTATTGTCAATGCCCTACTGCCGCCCCCTTTCGCTTTGACGCTTCTCAATTATACCACAAATCCGAAAGCGTGGAAATAACGAGTTTTCCGGGCAGATTTCCTACCTCTTGGATATACAGCGCAGGCGGTTAAAAAAGTGTAGACTTGGGATAATTCATCGACGGACAAGCCCCTTGAAAACTAAATGACCGTCTAAAAAGAAATACCCTGGCCGGGGAAGTGCGCCGGGAGCGCTGCAACTGTGACGGTGGAAACTGCCTTGCGCTGGACGATGGCGACACCTGTGCCTGTCCGCAGATGATTACATTCTCCGTCTGCTGCAAGTGGTTCCGTTGGGCGGTCTTGCCGATGGATGGGACGCTGGAAACGGAGATTTACCGTGACAAGGATTTGAAACGCTGTGTGGAGTGCGGGGGAATCTCTCCCCAGTATTTACGCCGGAGCAGGAAGCAGTCAAACGCCAGGAATTGGAACAGCAACTTTATGATGTGTTCCGCAAGTACACCGCTGACTTTACCGGCACAAATGGGTGTTATCTGTATCAAGGGCGGGATGTGAAAGAAACGAAGCATCAGTACTTGAAAGACCAAACGCTGGTGTTGGCTCTTCATGAGGGGATAGTCCCCTCGGACATATGGTTGACCTGTCGTAAGAAGCTGATGGGGAACACGAAAATCCAGAGAGTAAATTTGCGCGATCTCCTCCGGAATATACCGCCTATATATAAAGGTGGGAATTTCCCTCTCTTCTGATCTACCCTTCACAATCGTGCCGCCTTTTTCGGATATATTCCCGCTATCAAAAAATACCTCCTAAGCAGATTTGGGTTCTTTCCCTTGTCTGCTTAAAAGGTATCCTGTTATATTTCTATTGATAGCCTTACGAAAGATCCTAATACGCGAATTTCACGGTTTTCAGTTGCAGTATCCCTTTCTTCACTGTCACCTTTACCGTACGTTCCTCTCCAGGAGAAAGAACTACCGCATCCGTTTCCTTTGGATTGAGGATATCTCCTTCCTCCAGGGTGACAATACCAAGAGTCACGCCGTCACAGGAAAGTTCCACCTCACAGGCACCCACGCCGCTCAGTCTTACCTGGCAATCCTTCTCAACCCCTCGCACAGTATAATTGGCATATTCTCCTTGGGACAGCTCCAGAGCCAAATCCTCTAACGGATGATACCGTTCCTCGTTTTTATCCTCATACCAGGCAAATTTCGGATAAGGCAGCGCCTTTTTGCTTGCCCAGATCAGCTTTGTATGATCTTCCAGCCGGAAATTTAAGTAGTTCGACAGTTCCCAGCTTCCATAGTAACGCCTGCCGTCCTTCTCCCACATATCGTAAGCCACGCCTGGCAAGTCGATATCCGGCTTTTTCGCAGCCAGACGGACACCATCCCGGTTGATCACGCAATGCTCCAGCTTGGTCAGTTCAATAAATTCATCCATAATACGGATCGATTCCTCATAGGATGGCCTCGGCCCTACCATCTGGAAGGCCTGAATCTTTTCCCAGTCCTTTGGCAGAGGATGGTTGACTGGCCCATGGCCAGGATGTCCGTGCGGGTCGAGGGCAGTCTTCCAGCCCCAAGGAGTATATGCCACTCCATAATGAGCGCAGATATCATAAAATACGGCATCGTTGATCGGCCCTGCTCCGCATTCTCCCAGCCAAAGTGGGACGTTTCGTTCTTCTCTTTTTAGCAGCCACGGATACAAATCCTTAATCTCCGGGGAAGCGCCATAAAGATGAATGGAAATCGCCCAGTTGTGGTACTGCGGATCATACGAATGGTCAAAAATCCGTGCATCGCGGGCGTATTTTGCCCCCTCCAGGAAGAAAATATGCTCCGTATCAATCTTGCGGATCCGCTCTATGCACTCCTCATAATACTGCTCCAGCAAAGGAATGTACTCATGCTGCACCGGTGAAGAAACCGGCTCATTGATCAGATCGTACCCGGCTATAATCCAGCGGCTTCCAAAGCGGCGGACAATTTCCTCCCATAACAGAATCTGCCGTTCCTTGGATTCTTTATCTAAAAAGAGAGAAGGATACTCACAGAACAGACTGTCTCCGGTCGCTCCGTTATTGCCTCCGACTACCCCATGCATATCTAAGATCGCATAGAGACGATACTTTTCACACCAGTCAATAACCTTTTCGAGACGGCCAAAGCCTCCTTCATGAAACTGAATCCCTGGCTCCTCATATAACAGGGCGTTGGCGTTTAACACGATCCGTACGCAATTAAAGCCCAGATCTGCCATCAGTGCAATGTCCTCTTCCCGCAGATGGTTTTCCTCCCAGCGATCCCAAAAGGTATCCAAATACTTCTGGCCGCACAGTTCTCTTACCTGCTGGCTGACAAAACGGCGGCACGTCCAGCGTTCCGGGTTGTGATCCTTTCCCGGCCCCGGAAAAAGGATAAACTGGAACGTATCCCGCGGCAATGGCGCAGAGCCAATCATAAAGCCCTCTACATTTTCCCAGTTGGCTACGCCATAGCCATGGAGGATGACCTCCTCCCCTTCCCCGTTGACAAAACGGGTGCCTTGCGTTTTCAAAACGCCTTTTACACATTGATTATCAAATTTACTCATCTTATCTCTCCTATTTTAAGTTCTGTCTCTCCACTCCGAGCCGGATAAAGTCCGGCTTACCCCTATTTAAAGGGGAGAGAATTTCTGTCATAAAGAAACATGCCAGAAATTCCTCCCAGGGGTGCTTCCGTTCCAAGACTGTTTTTATCGGTTATTATACCGGTCGAGTGCGGCCTGCCAGATAGCGATGCAATCCTCAATTCCATATTTTTTCAGATTGTCCAGAAAGGCATCATAGCCATCAAAGGATTCCTGTCCGGTCATGTATTTGATGCTCATTTCCTGTACCATCGTCTGGACGGCGGTGTATTTGTCCGCATACTGGTAAGCCTCGTCCGGTGTCATGGTTACGGTCGATGGAATAATCAAGTCTCTGCCCATCGCATCCCAGGTATCCTTGGCAGAAAGTGCCTTAGATCCACTGTTTAAGACATCCATCGACATCCAGTCATAGAGACCGAAATTCGCTACGCCTAACGTATATTGACTTAGAGCATCCATTGGTGTATAACCATCCGGACTGTTCATAATCAAATCGGTCATGACCACTGCTCCGTTGCTATCCTTTGTATAGGTTTCCCCTTCCACTCCATAAGTAGCAAGCATCATACATTCCTCAGTATACCAATAATCCAGCCAGGATAGAGCCAGCTCAACATTTTTACAGTTTTTCGTCACAGCAACCGGAATTTTGGAAATCCTGCTGTCTGCGCCTGTATCTATCTGCGGCATATCCCCATGGTTTAACACCGGGTTCGCTACGGCTGTCAAGCAAAAACTTTCTTCCTGCGTCAAGCCTCTCGTCAACAGGCTGTCTGCTGCCTCTCCCCAAATACCGCCTGCTGCACCTCCGCGTCCGGTAGCCGTATCTGCTGCTGTCGGCCAGAACTGACTGCTCGACATAAAATTCCGGTCAATCAGCCCTTCGTTATACCACTGATTCATCGTTTCCAGATACTCGCGGTAGCTTGGCTCCAACGGGCCGTATTTTACCGTGCCGTTCTCCTGGTAAAATTCATCCAATACTCCATAGGCCATGACAAAATCCATTCCGTCACGGAACATCAGATGCGGAGCCTCGCAATGATATGTGTCCTTAAAGGCCGTCAGCATCGTATGCCAGTCCTCCATCGTCTCCGGCAGAGGAAGCTTGAGTTCGTCGAGCCAATCCTGCCTTACTAAAAGTCCGCCAAATACCTTTTCTGCCCGGATACCTTCATCGTCACTTGCCAGGACATAGACGGCCACCGACCTTCCGTCATCTGTCACTGTATCCTTATAGACCGTTTCATCACTCCTACGCAATGCTTCATAGTTTGGCATATACTTAGGAATCTCTTCCGTCAAATCTAGGTACACACCATCCTCTACACCCTTAACCATACCATTCGGATAAGTTGCAGCGCTGTAGATAAGCTCTGGATAATCTCCGGAGGCCAGCATCAGGCCGAATTTTTCGGTTGCCTCATTGCTCGATACGGTAGTCCACTTCACATGGACGTTGGTGTTTTCCTCTACCTTCTGTACGGAAATCAACTCGTTCGGATCCTCTTTGTAGCTGTTCGTCCAGATCAGCCACATCGACAGCTCTTCCTTTTCTGCCAACGGGAACTGGATCCCGCTGGTACCAGTCTCGCCCTCTGTACCAGAAGAAGCCTCTTCTCCTTCGGTATTCCCGCCGGTGTCTTCCTTCCCGGCGTCGTCTTTGGAACCCTTATCGTCAGTTTCCTGTTTTTCCACCTGCTGGTTCTGCTCTTCCTTTTTCCCCTTTTCCTTATTTCCGCAGCCTGCGAACAGGGAAACTGCCAGAACCATCATCAGCAACAACGCCAAACCTTTTTTTGCTTTCATCAAAAAACCCTCCTCTTTTCTTTTTTCCTTTTTATAGGGAACGACAAACGTTTTTGTTTTGTCGCTTCCGATAGAATCAGACTATTCTTCAAAGCGCACGGATTCTTCGCTTTTTGCAGATTTGCGAACAGCCTCCATCAAAGCCAGCACCCGTCTTGTCTCCGAGATTTTCACCAAAAATTCGCCCTCTCCGCAATAAGCCTGGTGGTAATTCCGAAAATAATCCTCATGACAGGTGTCTATCCCTGGTACATCCTCTGTTACAATCCTCCCCTCCGGCGGAGGCCCAAAGGAACGGGTCGGCCCGGCTGCCGTCATCGTTCGCTGCCCGGCTACGTTTGTCAGTAAATGGGAGGTACGGACGATTTTCCCCTCCGGTTCAAAGCCATCGACATAGGCGCTTCCTTTGTTCCCGCCTATAAACCAATGCCGCTCAAACCACTTTTCCTGCATTTTATCCGTCAGGAAATAAGTTCCCAGCTCGACCTCGGCAGTCACGCCATTGTCAAACCGCAACAGGATTTTAAAATAATCATCTACCTCAAAATTGATGACGTTGCGGACATCGGCAAACACGCTTTTGATTTTCGCTCCCGGCATCATCCACAGCACCTGGTCAAGCAGATGGACACCCCAGTCGTAAAGCATCCCGCCGCCCTCGCTGATAGAAACATGCCAGTCGTGCATATTGCCGTTAAATCCATAAAGGCTGTTTTTCAGGGTGTAAACCTCGCCTAACGCCCCCTGGTCATAGACTTCCTTTATAATCCGGAAATCCTGGTCGTACCGCCTCTGATGATGGACGGTAAATTTCACGCCGCATTCCTTTACAACTTGCTCCATCTCCTCCAGCTCTTTGGTATTCATCGCTACCGGCTTTTCGCAGATGATATCCTTGCCTGCCTGCGCGGCCTGAATCACCAGATCGTGGTGCTGGTTGTTGTTTGCCGCAATCAGCACCACCTCTACCTCCGGATCGGCGAACAGCTCTTCGTTTGCGGAATACCGCTTGATTCCCTCCTTGACATCGGCCAACTGCTCCGGATCACGGTCGGAAATTCCTACGACCCGATATCCCTCCAGCCTGGTCAGCATCGCTTCATGCTCATGACCCATAAAGCCATGGCCGATAATCGCTATCCCAATCTCCTTCATGCTACATCTCCTATTTTTTCATTTACACAACCCTTCCCGTTTCCTGCTCTTTTCCCGTTTACCAGACTGAAAATGACATAACCGGTACGGAATTGTTATAGTTTGTAGGCTTATTGTAACAAACAGAGCTAGTAGTAGCTTGTTTTTTGTAGCTGATTTTATACTCTTTTTTTGTGTTTTAAAATTTTTTTTGTTATAGTGCAAAAAATGATTGAATTTTTGTGCTACTTCTGAAACGTTTCTAGCAGAACGGACTGCAGCCTGAAAAACAGATTGCAGATTGAAAAACAGAAGGCAGCCTCAAAACAGGCTGTAGGCTGAAAAATGGGAATTTTACAAAAAAGAGCGTGAAAAGAAACCCGAACTGTGCTATCATGAAAAAAACAAAATACAAAAAAGAAGAAAAGGAGTAAAACACGATGGGAATTTATTTCAGTGACGTCGTAGACAACGCCCTTGAGGCAATTTATTACACCTATGACCGGGACAGGGCGGCAGCGTGTCTCGAACCTTTGACCGAAGCAGCCAAAAACGGGGACGGAGATGCTGCCTATATCCTGTCCCGCTGTACCTCCGGACCTCAGTATAGCTGGAAGTACCATCCTTTCGAGGACGACGACGATCTGACCGAGCAATGGATCCGCCAAAGCATTGTTTCCGGCAGCGCTATGGGGGTACTGGGGGCGATGCGGTGCGGGATGCTTACCCCAGAGATGGAACAGGCTATGCCCTTCGATACGATCAAGCAAGCCTGGGATGCCGTCTATGAAAAGGCCGAAGCAGGCTGCCTGTTCTGTATGAATATGATCGGTAATACCTATTTCTGGCTGGACATTCCCCGGATCGAGAACAAGGGGCCTGGTGACTTCCCAAGCGAGGCGGCTTTCGGCCAGTGGCTTCGGGAAACGGAGCTAAAGTGCATCCCTTGGTTTGAAAAAGCATTCCGGGGCGGTATGGGCTTTTCCGGCCTGAACCTGTATAACCTCTATAACGACGGAGACGACGGTACTTTTCCGGTTGACAAGGGAAAAGCGGAGGCTGTAGCCCGGCTGGGCGCGGAAAAGGGCTATCCGGACTGGCAGGAACGCTATGCCAATCTTCTAAAGGAACGGGATGGCTGGAGCAAACAGGTGTTCGATTTATACTCCGCAGCCGCCGGGCAGGGGCAGCTCTCTAGCTGGTACCATGTCGGCTACGCCTATGAACAAGGAAAGGTCGTCTCCAAGGATTGCCGCAAGGCGATGGAATGTTATGAAAAGGGGCTTGCAGATCCAAAACAGATTGGCTGTGCCAACCGGGCAGGACGGCTGCTGTTTCTGGGAGAGGACGGCGTTTTCCAGGATTACGCACGGGCAGTCCGGCTTTTTGAGCAGGCCAGAACCAACGGCGACAATACCTGGGGCAACGATATGTCAGGTATCTGCTACCTGTTTGGTTGGGGCTGTGACAAGGATCCGGCTCTGGCTCTGAAGCGCTTCCAAGAGGCGGACTATACCTCTGATTTGAAAAACTATGGTCTAGGTATTATCTATACCGAAGGCTTGGGCATTCCTCAGGATATCAAAAAAGGAGTGGAATATCTCCAGAAGGCGAAGGATTATGCCCCTGCACAACAGGCATTAAGCCACTTCAAGAAAACGATCTTCGGGAAATGGGTACGGAAATAGATTTCCTCTGCATAAAAAACGGCGGGCGCACGGAGCCAGCAAAGCCAGCCCGTACGCCGCCGCAAAAAGACCGGAATGTTCTTCCCTTTTATTCCGATACCGTTATCAGTACCTTCATCGTGGACTCCCGGTTCTCATCAATATACTGATAAGCTTTTAAATAATCCTGAAAGGCAAAGGACTTAGAAATCAGCGGTTTTAGCTGTACTCGTCCCTCCTTTACCAGACGGATCCCGTCCAGATAATCCTCATGCCGGTACATCATCGTGCTTTTGATATCCAGCTCATGGTCGTTGGCGACAGCCAGATCGATTTCGGCCATTCCGGCAAACATGTGGATATCTGACCCGCAAATCCCAATCCGTTTGATTTTTACCAGAACCTGCCCCTCTTTTAACGGCGGGATCGGCACCTCTTGGAACACAATCTCTCCCGGCCTGGTCATCACCTGCTGTAACATCTGTATCCTCCTCGCTTTCTTAGAGTCATCTTCTACCTTCTACATCAGCGCTATTCTACCATAAAAGCTGCCTGATTGCCAGACTTATCATAAATGGCAAAAATTATATCGTTCCCTATACCTAGCCTTTATTTTATACCAATTTTATAAAAAGGGTAGTGTAAAGAAGCGTTTCCTATGCTATAATGGGGAAAATAAGAAAAGTAAACGAATCAGAGAAAAGGAGCAGCTATGGCAATCAACAAAGCAATGCGGGCAGCGCTCAGTATCCTGTCCTACCCGGAACTGGATCTCAAAAAAACCTACCTGATGGAACGGGAATTCCACAAGCTGGTTTCTCGCCGCCTGAAAAATTCTTCTCTTTACCATATGTGGGAGCATTCGGTGGACAGCGGCGGCCACCTGGTTCCAGTGCGCCTGTTTGAGCCTGCCGAGCCTACGAAGGACTTTCTGCTGCTTTTCTTCCACGGCGGCGGCTGGGTGACAGGAACGGTAGACAGCTATGACGGCGTTTGCTCGGATATGGCAGCGGCGACCGGCTGTCTGGTCGCTTCGGTCGATTACCGACTGGCACCAGAACACCATTTTCCTGCCGCGCCGGAGGATTGCTACGCTGCCTCGCGTGAGCTGTTTTCCCATGCTGGCCTGTTGGGATTGCAGCCGGATCGTATCGTCCTGATCGGCGACAGCGCTGGAGGAAACCTGGCAGCGGCGGTTTCCCTGATGGCCAGAGATCGAGGAGACTTTTCCCCGAAACGGCAGATTTTGATTTATCCGGCTCTGGGCAGCGACCATTCGGAAAGCTCTCCTTATCCTTCTGTACGGGAAAACGGAACCGGCTATCTGCTGACGTCAAAGCGGGTCGAGGAGTACCTTGCCCTTTACCGCGCCTCCGAGGAGGATCTGGAAAATCCTTACTTTGCCCCTTTAAATGCCTCGGACTTTACCAGGCAGCCAGATACCCTGCTGATCACCGCCGAGTACTGTCCGCTGCGAGACGAGGGCGAGGCCTATGGACAAAAACTGGCCGAAGCAGGCGGGCGAGTAGAGCTTCACCGTATCCCTGACGCCCTCCACGGGTATTTTTCGCTCCCGCTCCGTTTTTCCCTCGTCAAACGTACCTATGACATAATCAACCGTTTTTTGGAGAAGAATGATGAAGAATCGAACGAATAAAAACGTACCGTCCTGGTGGACGTTAGACAATGCGGCAAAGATTTTCCCGTCTACCGGATCATCGCATGATTCCAAGGTATTCCGCTTTGTCTGTGAGCTGCAGGAGGAAGTCTCTCCTCCGCTTTTACAGAAAGCGCTGGATAAAACCATCGAACGTTTCCCGATGTACCGTTCTGTCATGAAACGCGGCTGGTTCTGGTATTATCTGGAGGACAGCACACTTCCTGCCAAGATCCGTGAGGAGGATTCGCCGCCCTGCTGCCCGATTTATCCTTCTATCCGCCGCAGCCTCTTATTCCGCGTCCTCTACTACCGGAAGCGAATCAGCCTGGAGGTTTATCACGCCCTCACAGACGGCACCGGTGCGCTGAATTTCCTCTGCACCCTCGTTTATGAATATTTGCTCCTGCGGCACCCGGACGAGTTTCCAAAGCCCTTCCCAGCTCTGCCCTACGATGCTTCCCAGTCCCAGCGGCAGACCGACAGCTTCCAGAAATATTACGAAAAGCCGGCCAGACGTCTCCCTGGCTCCTCCCCTGCCGCCTACCAGTTAAAAGGAGAACGCCTTCCCAGAAATCACCTTGCTATTTTGGAGGGTCGAATGCCGTTAGAGGACATCCTTGCCTGTGCGCGTGCAAAGGGAGCCACTCTGACCGAGCTGATGGCGGCTGTTTTTCTCCTTGCCCTCCAGGAAGGGATGCGGGTACGAGATCGAAAAAAGCCCGTAGTGATTACCATTCCGGTCAACCTGCGGAATTATTTCCCATCGGAATCTGCCAGAAACTTTTTTGCTACGATAAATGTCGGCTATGATTTTGGCAAAGGAGACGGCAGCCTGGAATCGGTTTTAGCAGAAGTCAAACGTAGCTTCCAAGCCAACCTGACCGAGGAACGAATGCGGGAGCAAATGAATACGCTTTGTGCGCTGGAACACAGCATCCCGCTCCGTCTGGTGCCTCTCCCGATCAAGGATATCGTCCTGCGTATCGCGAACTGGCTGACCTCCCGTGGTATCACAGCCTCCTTCTCCAATATCGGAAGAGTGTCCATGCCAGAGGAAATGAATCGGCATATCCATCTGTTCAACGTTTTTACAAGCGCTGGAATGCTGCAGGCCTGCGCCTGCTCCTTTCACGGGCAATATATCGTCAGCTTTGCCAGTCCGTTCCGATCCTGTGAAACAGAGCGTATTTTTTTCCGTAAGCTGTCACAAATGGGAATAGATGTCATATTGACGACCAACCTACCTTCCGAGAGTGAGGTGAATTAGGTATGTTTTATTGTGAAAAATGTGGTATCCACGTATCCGGCTCCGGGAAACGCTGCCCTCTCTGCCAGGGGGAGCTGGCCGGAACACCGGAGGAGGACGCCTATCCGGTGATTGAGGAGGCTAGGACGCCTTACGGACTCATCATACGGATGGCTCTTTTCCTTACGGTCGCTGCCCTGGCTGTGTGTATCGCCATCAACTACTGCTTCCCGGAAAGCGGCTGGTGGTTTTTGTTTGTGGCGGCAGGGCTGGCCAGCGTATGGCTGGTGATCGGCATCGCCCTTTCCAAACGGCGCAATCCGCTCAAGGCCATTGTCTGGCTGCTTGCCGTCGTCTCTGTGCTGCTTTTGGTATGGGACTGGCGCACCGGCTCCCGCGGCTGGTCGATCAATTTTGTCCTCCCGATCCTAATTCCCTGTATGCAGATCGCCGTCGTGGCAACGGCATGGGCGCTACACCTGCGAGCTTCGGATTATCTGCTCTCTTTAGGGATTTCCCTGTTCGCAGGCTTTTTCCCGCTGATTCCGCTGCTCTGCCAGTGGCTGTGGATGGTATATCCTTCCGTCATCTGCGTCAGCTTCAGCGTTATCCTGCTGGCCGCTCTGGTTTTATTCCAGGGATCGGCCTTAAAGGCAGAGCTTATCCGACGTACTCATATTTGAAAGGAATTTTACAAAGCAGAATTCCTGCTCTGGAGCGCAGTTGTGACAGTAACCAATTTCCATATGCACATGTAAGTGTAAACACATAAATATGTTTATATAACTGTACTCTTCTGCCCAGAGGGCTTTTTATCAGGGAGAGTTCGGAGAACTTTCCTAATATGCAGAAAAAAGAGGACGAACCGTCCTCTTTTTCGCTCTATGCACAGAGCCGCGTAAGGGAATACGATTCCTCTTTCCCGCTTGATTGCTAATCCTTTATGATCTCGATCCATCTCATTTCATGCGGTGCCAATACCATTGTAAGCTGCAGCCGTTTTTTCTCTACCTGAACATGCTCAATTTTCACCTCTGGGATGGTGGTCTGCTTTAAATACTCGATATCCTCATAGTTCAAATCCCGTCCAAAGCCCAGTTCCTTCCACTTTCCCAGCACGTTCCCGGCCTCTTCGTTGACGATTTTTTCCCGGATGGTGTAGCTTCCGTCCAGCTTCAGGTTCCTTAGCTCTACGGAAAGCTTCAGGCTGTCCTGGTTCTGGAACAGCCTCGTCACTTCGTCCGGCTTATAGGCGTCCTCCTCGGAAAGATAATAATAATAGTTCAGGCTTTTGTTGTGGAACACCAGGATATAAAACTTCTCGTCGCTGTCCTTGGTAATGATAAAATTTTCCCCCTGAGCCACCCGGTACTGTCCGATGGTACTGATAAACAGCAGCGCATAAAACACCGGCTTGCAAATCCCGTCCTTCGACACCAGCCCCCCGCTCCCGGAAAGCAGCCTTGTTGAATCATAATAAAAATTCAGCAGATCCGATGCATACCAGATCCCCATTTCCCCGACACTCTCATAATGCTCCAAAATATTTTTTAACAGGAAGGTTCCTCGGTAACAGCTATCCTGGATATAATTCCGGTTCGCCAGGCTGTTGTTCCAGTCGGTGATATAATATTCTCCCTGATAGCCCTGCCGATCTAACTCTCCCCGGATCGTCTGGATCTGGCGTCTTAAAAAATCATCTGCATTTATCTTCTGATACTGATATTCCTCCGTAGTTGGCCGGTACGGAAAGTTGTAGGAGGTAAAAATATCCGGCAGGCAGGACGTACTGAAAAAGGAATCCATCACCTTCCTCATCAGTTCCTCATCCAGCCCGGCCAGAAGCCCCGGTCCAGCGATTTTTCCATTTGGAATATATTTTTTGACAATTTGATAGCCCAGCTCCCATACCCGGCGGGCACTGAATACATTGGCCATATAATACGGCCTGGCATTGAGAAAAAAGGTAAACTCAATGATCCATCTGCTGATGGTTTCCTCCCCGTAGCGCTTCCAGATATGACGGAAAAACCGTTCCGTCAGCTCTACCCATTCCTCCTCAGATGCAAACTCAATCCCGTCCTCCCGCTTATACAGGTACTTTTTCTCACTGGACATCGCCAGGTTCGTCCGCTGCCCCATATCCAAAAACGGCTTTAGCCCATGACTGACGCAAAAATCCAAAATACTGTCGAGCCGGTGGAAATTATACTCTCCCTTCTGCTCCCCTACGATCATCATATCCTGGGTAAACAACGACCAGATTCGCACATATTCGATATGCAGCTTTTCCTTTAACAGCAGGATATGCTGCTGCATCTGAGCGTCCTTTAAGACACGTGCTTCCCCGACATTCATAATCCTTGTCACCCATTTTTTATAAGGCTCCTGCCTGGAGCAATCGGCATGAATGGCCTCATAATCCTTCTCCGCCTCCTCCTGCTCCTCCCGGATATGTAAAAGAGTTCTCAGACGCTGCTTCTGGCTCTGTCCTTGCTCCTTTTTCTGCTTCGGCAGCGCCTTTGTCTGGTACATTTCCCGGTATTCCTTCGGCGTCATCTGAAAATATTCCTTAAAATCCTTATTGAGCGCAGAAGGTGTGCTGTAGCCCTGCTCGATTGCGATATGGGTCACAGAAAAATCCGTCGTCACAAGCTGCTCTACCACCTTTTGCAGCCGGAGCTTGCGGATGTATTTGCTGAACGCCTCTCCGGTCATCTTTTTAAAATAGCGGGACAGCGAAGAAGGCGACAAGTACAGCCGCTCCGCCAGGGCAGACAGGTTCCCGCCCTCCTGGTAATGCTCGTGGATATAGCCCTTGATCACAGCCAGCTTCTGGTCGTCCTCCCACTCCCTGCTGTTTTCCACGCTGATACTCGTCATTTTAAAATTGTCCAACAGGCAGGAAAGCAACAGCTGATATAGGCCATGCAGACGGTAGTGCTGGTTGCTGCTGTTGCTGGCATACTCCAGCAGCACTTCCCGGATCTGCCTGCGTAACTGATCATACGGAAAGCCATGCTCAATTATGCTGTTGCAGCGGAACAGTAGATAGTCCTCCTCTAACTCCCGGCAGATCTCGTAGTACGGATAGGAAAGCTTACAGATGAGGGAATCCCCGTCTACGGAAACGCTGTGCTCCCGCTCGGTATTGATTAACAGAACATCCTCCTGCTCCAGGCGGTAGCGCTCCTTCCGATAGGAGACGTCGCAGGTTCCCTCTGCCACATAAAGCAGCTCGATTTCTGCATGCTCGTGGCGGGGTTCCTCGATTCCAGACAATAGTTCCAGTTTAGCCGGAGGATCTTTTTTGGTTGATGTAGTGGTCATGCTTGTGGGGGTCACTCCTTTTTCTTTTCCTAGTATTACTAAATTATTTTAAAACAACCCACAAAAAAACGCAACAATATATCGGGCAAAAAACAGATAGTAATTTTTCTTATTTTGTGATATCCTATCTTTTATAAAATCTTACTCGTAACTCTGAAAGAATGGCTATCGCAATCCCACTGGCTTTAGACGATGGATTAAGGTAGCCAAAAGTGGCGGTTTGTGTTATACTTGCGTCATGGGAACATGGAAAACTACCGCAAACAGGCAAAATATAGGTTTAGATTTAGGAATCAAATATTTATGCATTATATCAGATGGGAAGAAATACGAGAATCCAAAGATAATAAGAAAATAGCATTATGCCATGAAAAGATAACAAATACCAGATGTGTCGTGGTACGAATTAACAAGACAGTTAGAATATAAGGCGTTGTGGAATGGGAGGCAGTACATCAAAATAGATACTTTCTATGCCAGCAGCCAGCTGTGTTCTAATTGTGGTTATCAAAGTGTTAATACAAAAGATTTATCAATAAGGGAATGGATATGTCCAATTTGTGGAGCAAAACATGATAGAGATATCAATGCAAGCATAGCTACTTGGCTCGTTTCCTTGCAAAAACAAAGGAGCGGACAGTTTCTCTATCCGCTCCTGCTATCTGTTTTCTCTTTTTTTATTCCTCTAAAACATATCACAAGTCTCTTTCACAAGGCAAAATTTCAAACCAGTCAAATTCTGCACTGTTCTCACTGTCCGTCCCATTCCCGGTCGCATACATTCCAAGCATCGTCCCTGTCATACAGCCGACGATTTCCGGATTGATTTTTCCTCCATCCGCGATACAAAGCTCGGTCAAGTTTTCTTTTTCCTTCCCGTAGCTTACTGTAAAGCGCTCCTGCTCTAGTTTCATTTGCAGAACAATATCTGGCTCGTCCCACAGAGCTTCGGCCAGTACCTCGCAGCTTGTTTTGCTCTCAAATCCTGGCATATAAGGCGGAACTGCAAACTCTGCCGTCACCAGCACCAGTCGAACTACCTGCTTTCCCCCCTGTAGGGCTCTTTCCAGATGATATTGATGGTTCATCGCCTGTACTACTGCCAGCCCAGCGCTTTCATTCTGCTGCGGTGTAAACGTCATCTGACAGGTAATAGTTACATTTATTTCCCGCTGCCGTCTAGCCAAAAAAGAAACAAATCTATCTTTGGAGGCTTCCTTTTTGTAGCTCATAGGCTGAAGCTCCTCTGCCAGGGATTGACGGATACAACGCAGCTTCAACCTGGAATTCTGAATCTGATACAGGTCTTTATAAGGTGTCCCCCAAAAGCTCCAGCCGAACCCCAGCCTTTCCTGATCAAATTCCTCCCGCTTTTTCTCCGGTGGATATTCTGTCCACGGCAGGCTTTCCGGTGCCTCATATTCCTCCTCCAGACGCCCGGTTTTCGGACTGAAAAGCGGCCAGCCACGCTCCCAGACTACCGGACAGAGAAAGGTTTCTCTCCCTAAATTTTTATAAAATCCATTTATCAACCTGGAGGCCAACACAACCGCATACCAGCTCCCATCTGCCAGTTCCACCAAATCCGCATGCCCCACATTTGTAATAGGGCAATGAAAGCCCAAATGCCGATGCGTCAGAACAGGGTTCGCTGGATTCCCTTCGTAAAAGCCAAATAGCTCCTTACTTCGTGCTACCATAACAGCATGATAATGCTCTGTCCCTCCTTCTGCAATGACCAAATAATAATATTCCCCGACATGGTACAGATGCGGTGATTCCGGAGAAGCTCCCACCCGAAGCGCACTGTTAAAAATCGTTACCGGATTTCCGGACAAGCAAAACCGCTCTATGTCAAAACGTGCCAGCCATATTCCCCGCTCTTTTTCTCCAGCTCCATTCTCCCAGACGTTTCCAGTTCCCAGAATATAAGCTTCTCCATCCTCATCAAAGAAAAGAGACGCGTCAATTCCCGGAACATCGGTCAGCCAGTGCGGCTCTGACCAGGGTCCCTCTGCATGCTCCGCCGTAATGATATAATTACCTTTATCACTATAATTGGTATTGATGATATAAAACAATCCACGATGATAACGCAGGGTCGGTGCCATGATGCCCCCGTTGCCGCTGTTTTTTTCTACATGGAAGCCGTTTTCCGGCGTCATAGCATCTCCAATCTGCTCCCAATGCGCCAAATCCTTGCTGTGAAAAACCGGTATTCCCGGACAGAGTTCAAAACTGGAACAGGCCAGGTAAAAATCCTCCCCTACCCGACAAATAGTCGGATCTGGATAAAAACCTGGAATGATCGGATTTTTTATCTTTTTCTGCATAATGCGCCTTTTTCTCCTTCTTAATCCCGTTTCGCTCCAAACTCCACCGATGCAATTTGTATGGTTCCTTTTTCTACCTCTACTCGAACTGCATAGGCTTCTCCCTGTGGCAAGGTCAAGGCTTCCACCTTTCCTGTCTCCTGGCCGGAGGCTTTAGAAAGCTCCAGACGTCTTTCCTGTCCGCCTACTGACACTATCAATACCGAATCACACAGGGCTCTCACCTGAAGCGTTACTGGACAGTCCTCTTTTACGTCCCGGATCGTATAATGCACAAATTCACCTGTAGAAAGCTCTGGCCAAAGCTCCTCCTCCGCCGGAATTTTTTCAAATGGAGAGGAATTGACAAACCCTTTCATTTCCTGCGGTCCTTGGCGTTTTCCGCCAGGTTTTACTACCAGCTTCACCCGATCTCCTAACCGATACTCAAACGCATTTCCACCCTCCCAATGTCCCAGAAAGGCTTCTCCTGCCTTCCCATGGTCATAACCAGCTCCCGGTATGGTAATTCCAGGCTGACGAAGTACATACTGATGCCGTACTTCCGGATGGCGGCATTTTTTATAATCCAGATTTTCCAACAGTTCATCAAATATCCGTTGGCTTTTTTCATATCCTGGCTTCGGCCCGCCATGGTCGGCATACTCAAACACCTGCTGCCAGCCCTCCGGAAGCTGATATTCCGCCGGAGCGCAATCTCTTGTATCCGAAGCCTCTCCGTTGGTTTTTTCAGCCGTTTTCCAGCACCATAGTGCAAAGCCAATTCCTTCCTGCGCCAGCATTTCCAAAAAAATAGTATTAGCGGTATTATTTGAGCCGCCCTCCCCCATCCAGATCGGGACATTCAGCTCCCTGGAGCGCTCCAGCATAGCCTGAACCTCCCGGATTTCCGGCGTATAACCATAATTATGGATATGAATACACCAGTTATGGCACTCCGGATCGTAATCACGGTCAAAAACAGACACCTGCGTCGCCCACAAGGTTCCCTCCAGGGTGAGCATATGATTCCGATCAATAGCACGGATACGGCGAATACATTCCTCATAGAATTCCTGGAGCTTTGGTGTCAGATGAAACCATTCCTTTGCGTTTAACGGCTCGTTTAAAAGATCATAGCCTGCTACAATCCAACGATCCTGATAACGCCTTGCAAACTCCTCCCAGAGCCGGATAGCACGTTCCCAGCTCTCTTCATCTAAAAACAGATGGGGAACATTATCTCTGGCGTTGTCACAGCCGCCGCAGCTCTGCCCTCCTGGCGCTGCGTGCATATCTAAGATGGCATATACCTGGTATTTCTCGCACCAATCCAATACATCGTCCAGCATCGCAAAGCTGTCCTCATTAAAGGTAATACCTGGCTCTTCATATAAAAACGCTGCTGCGTTTAAAACAAGACGGACAGAATTATAACCCAGATCAGCCATTGCCTGAATATCCGCTTCCCCCAGATGCTTCCGGTACCACTGCGGCCAGAATCTTTTGTTATATTCTGTCCCGCACAAATCCTGTACCAGCCATTCCATGGATCTGGCACGGTCTAACAGCTTCGCCTGGTTATAGGCTCCTCCAAAAGGCTGCGTCCCTCCTACCATAAAGCCTTCCGGGTTCGTCCAGTTCCCGGCTCCCCAGCCCCGCAGGACAATCTGCTCTCCTTTTCCATTCAACATCCTTGTTCCATCTGTATGGACAAATCCTTCTGTCACACGAGAACGGCTACATTTATTTGACATTTTTTATCCTCTCCTCTGCTTTTTGTTTTTTCTTATTGGATTTAACTTCCTTATACAACACCGTGTATAAAAACAGGCTGTACTCCAAGTTATCCGGATAGCTTCCAAGCACAGCCCGTTTTATTCCCTATCTCTTGTTATAACGATCCATGGCAGCCTGATAAGCGTCGATACAATTTTGGATACCATAGCTCTTCAAAGACTCTACAAAGTTGTCATAATTCTCCATCGGCTCTGTTCCCATAATAAATTTTACAGTCATTTCATCTACCATCGTTTTACAATCTGTAAAATACTGGTTATACGTAGTGCTTTCCTCTGAGGTCAAAGAAAGGCTGGCCGGTAAAATCAAATCAGAAGCATTCTCATTCCACTTATATTGTGCCTTAATCTGCTCAGACTCCTTATCCGTCGCCAGTGCAGCCGCCCAGTTATACAGACCCGTTCCGGCAGTTCCTACCGTATAAAGCCCTACTGCGTCATTTGGAGTATAGCCATCCGGGTTCTGAAGAATCAAATCTGTAAAATCAATGCTTCCATCCGCATTTTCTATATAGCTCTCTCCTTCAATTCCATAGCTTGCTGTTTTCCAGGTATCTGCTGCATAGAAATAATCCAGCCAACGAGCCGCCAATTCTACGTTCTTGCAATTATTTGTAATGTTGATGCTTTCCTTCAAAAGCCCTCTGGCATCATAGGCCGTCTGAGGAGTATCTCCTTCCGTCCTGACAGGAGCCGTTACCGGAAGCAAATAGAAATCCTCCTCCTGCGTGTAACCAGTCTGATGGAAAAAGTCTGCCGTCATGGCATAAACTGTACAGGTCGCGCCCGATCTGCCGGTTGCAATATAAGCGCCATTTCCTAAATCAGCTGCACCAGAGCTTACAAAATCCTTATCAATCAAGCCTTCTGCATACCAGTCCCGGAACAACTCAATAAACTCCCGATAGCCTTCCTCTAACGGCCCATATTTTACTATACCGTTTTCCTGGTACATTCCTGGATAAACCCCAAATGCCGTCGTAAAGCTGCCTATAAAATCTACTCCTGTTTTTTCTACGACCAACGGAGCATCTGCGCCGTAAACATCCCGGCACATCACCAGATAATCATGCCATTGCTCCAGGGTATGTGGTTCTTCCATGTTCTGCTCCTCTAACCAGTCCTTGCGTACCGTCATACCAAGCCACATTCGTTCTCCTTCAATCACTCCGTTATTGGTAGCCAACGTCCAAAGGCATGGCAGTGAACCATCGTCCGCACAGGTTTCCTTCCGAACCTGCTCATTTCCGGCACGCAACGCCTTATAATTTGGCATATATTGTTCTACGACATCTGTCATATCAATAAAAACGCCATCTTCCACCCCCTGAACCGGTCCTCCTACATAATAGGCATTTGCATGCTTTACAATATCCGGATAATCCCCGGAAGCCATCATCAGGCCGAATTTTTCCTGTGCTTCCCCTATCGTAACAGAGGTGTAATCTACATGGACATTCGTATCCTGTTCAAACTTCTGGACAGCTGGAAGGTCGTTATAATCTTCTATATAATCATTGCTCCAAAGCAGCCACATAGACAATTTCCCAGTTTCCTCCAAAGGGAAAAAATCATCTGCCGTATCCTGTTTTTCGGAATCCTTTTGATCCTCTACCTGATTGTCCTGCTGCTTCGGTTCTTCCTTCTTACTACAGCCTGCCAACAAAGAGAGCGATAATACCATCACCAACAAGCAAACCATACTGTTTCTGGCTCTAAGCCTCATTTTGTTTACCTCCACTTTTTCTTTCCTCTTTTTCACATTTCCCTTTTTTGTATATTTTCTATGTTATTTGTCCGAAGGACAGGGAGACCTGCCCTCCGGACAGATTCACATACCACCATCAGAATCCCGACAACACACCGAACTCTCATTCCTACTGCTTCGTATCCCTCTGAAACGTATCCCAACCAGCCGTCAGTCTTTGGTACTCAGCAAGCCGTTCCTTCAAATCTGGAATCTGTCCCGGCCCTACAGCCTTTGTCTTAATCTCGGTCGAATGTTCCAGCTTCCCGTCCCAACGCAACCTGGAACGCTTCTGCTCTGCTTCGGAAAACTCGACGGTTATTTTCCCGTCTACGACAGAAAGCCTGCCTGCAATCCCGCAGACTGGACATTCCACGCCCGTCCTGTCCTTTCCTACGGTCAGCATATCGCAATGGCAGACCGGGCAGATGCCTTCATCCTCCCCGCGGAACCGGATCCGCTCTTCCTCGCTTTCCGCCTGCAGCGCTTCTACAATATGCCGCCCGATCTCCTTCATCCGCTCGATTTCCGGCTCGTTGCCCAGCACATGCTCATAGGCCATCGCTCCGTGGTATTCGTGCATATCAATTACGTCAATGCCCATCGACATCGTAAACTCATACATCGTCGGCAGCATAAAGGACAGCCAGTTTTTCGTCATCGCTCCGCCTACCGAAATCAACGCACCAACCCGTTTTTTAAAGCTTCGGGTGTCTGGAAGCTTGCTGGCTTCCTTTCCTGCTGCCAGCCCTTCCTCATAGGTTGCTTTCCGGAAAGTAATGTCGTGGGACGGCCCGATCCGGTCGCAGACCGTCTTAAACCGCCCGGTTGGGCTCAGGACATAAGTCGGAGAGCCTACCACCAGGGCATCACATTCCATCAGGGCTTCATCCAAAATTGCAAAATCATCCTGGATCGGGCAGCCGCCTTTTCCCCGTCCGGTCGTCATCCCAACCACGCAGGAAATACAACCGGTACATGGCTTAATATCCAAATCGTCTACCCGGATAAACTGCACCTCACACCCAGCCTTTTCACACTCCATCAGGGCGGTTTTTACCATAATATCGGTATTGCCCTGCTTCCTGCCAAACGAAAGCCCCAGTACTTTCATGCTATGATGACCTCTCTTTCCTTGATTCCCTCTAGCGGCACCGGAATATACGCTGTCCGCGTCGCCACGGTCAGCTTTACCCGGTGGCTTCCTTTGCCAAGGCCGCCCTCCTGCAGTACCCGGATAGAAAGCGGCTCGCCGTATTCCCATTTATAGCTGGTCACGGTTTCTGCTTCCGGCAAAGTGAACCAGTCCTCCCGATCCGTAGAAATACGGATCGCTTCCGGATCTGCCTCTGTGCCGTCTACCTCTACCCGGATATATTCGATCATCGAAAGCGGTATCCCCCGGTAATAGGTGATATGGGTTTGCAGCTCATAGCCGGTCACCTGTCCCGCTTCCTCCACGTTGACACATGAATTTTCAATAAATACATTATTATCAAACATTACTGCACCCCCTGAATCTCTTTCAGGCATTTCTGAATATATGCCTGCTGCGCTGCCACCTGCTCCTTTTCCACCATCGGCTTCCCGGCCAGGGTAAAGCGGTTGCCCTCGTATTCTGTTGCTACATAGCCGTCATACTGATGCTCATGTAGGTACTGGAGTAGCCTCTTATAATCGATAGAATATTCTGACATTCCGCCATCCTCAGATTCGATTCCTTCCGTCGTCATTTCAAAAAGCTTGAAATGGATATGTTTGATATACGGCAGATAATCGTCCAGTACAGAAAATGGCAGGTTCTCATAGCCATCGCAGAGCGGTACGGACATCTGGTCGTGTGGTGTTTTTATCGCGGCCTGCAGTCCTTTCGGATACTCGCCTGGATGCTCCTTTTGATAATCGCGGATCGCCTGGTGCAGATCCTTTCCTGCCTCAAACAGGGTATCCAGGTAATCGTAAACCTCCGGGCTCGTCCCAACCGAGGTTTCATAGGCTCTAACCACCCGTGGGAAACGGCGGCAGAAAATTCCGGTATCGATCACCAGTCCTACATACGGAGAATTGACCGCCTTCATTTCTTCGATAAACGCCCTTGTCTCTGGGATATCAAAGGCCATCGCTGCATGTACCTCTAACGCAATCGTCACGTCATACTTTTCGCAGTACGGCAGTAGCGGGCGGATCACCCAGTACGGCACCATCGAAACCAGGCGGATCAGATGGATTCCCAGCCTTGCGGCCTGTTTGATTTCCTTGATCAATAAATCAATACTTTCTTTGTGCGTTAAGGTACGATTTTTATAAAGATTCGTATTTAAAAATACATCAGCCGCCACCGGCTTTAACCCAGTTTCTGCAAGCAGGCGGTTCCATTCCGCCACGGTCTCCTCCGAAACCTCCGGCGCTCCCTTTAACATCTGATCCGGCAGGATTTCGATTCCCTCTGCACCCTGTTCCTTTACAAAGTACAGAATATCCGCCAGGCTCATGCGCCCGTTTAAATATTCGTCCTGCAAGCTGTATAAGCTGACACAGGTTTTGATTGTTGCCATATCCTTTTCCCCTTTGTTTTGCTTCTTTAATTTTACTACCTTTTTATCAGATATAGTGAACGACAAAAGTCTTTGTTTTTATCGTTTACTATACATACACAGAAATTTCCTCTTGCTAACATTGTGTGATCCATATTTTACAGTTTTACTTCCTTGCCGGTTGCGGCAGACTGGTAAATCTTATCCAAAATCTGTGTCACGACAAACGCCTGCTCTGGCTTTACCAGCGGATCCTTATCCCCTAAAATAGCGGTCAGCCACTGTTCACATTCTTTGACCTCTGGCGTACTGCCCGTGCTGCCTTCAAAATAGGCGATTGCCCCGGCGTCAGAAATATGCTCTTCGGTCAGCACTCCACCAGTCGTCTGATTAAAGACCAGATCGTAGCCCTCGGCGCTCATCCCGCCAACCATTTCCGCCCCGCCTCTTGTCCCACAAAGGGTCGTTGCGGCCTCTCTGGAATCTTTCACATTTAACGCCCAGGCCGACTCCAGGAAAATCGTTGTGCCGTCTTCCATTTTGATAAAGCCAAAGGCCGAATCCTCTACCTCAAAGGTGTTCGTATCCCATGGCCCGAACATATTTCCTTCTGCTGCCTCCGGCAGATGCCCCAGCTTTTCAAATACCGATCCGGTCACAGAAACCGGCTTGTAATTGTCCATACACCACAGTGTAATATCCAGTGCGTGTGTCCCGATATCAATCAACGACCCACCGCCCTGCTTGGACTTATCCGGGAACACGCCCCAGGTCGGCACAGCACGTCTTCTAACCGCATGCGCCTTAGCAAAATAAATGTCTCCTAGCTTTCCTTCCTCGCAAGCACGCTTTAGCATCTGGGCGTCGGTACGGAACCGGTTCTGATAGCCAATCGTAAATTTCTTGCCGGATTTTCTCCAGGCAGCCATCATCTTCTCGGCATCCTCCGTTGTCGCTGCCATCGGCTTTTCACACAGCACATGCTTGCCTGCCTCAAAGGCCGCTACCGTAATCGGGCAATGCGCGACGTTCGGCGTACAGACATGTACCACGTCAATTTCCGGATCCTTTAAAAGCTCCTGATAATCCTCGTATACCTTGGCATCTGGGGTACCGTATTCTTTCGCCGCTTTTTCGGCTCGTTCTACGATAATATCGCAAAAAGCGACGATTTCGCATTTGTCCGTCTGAGAAGTTAAAGCTGGGAAATGCTTGGAATTTGCAATTCCCCCGCAGCCGATGACTGCTACCTGTAATTTTCCATTTTTCATGATGGGTTCCTCACTTTCTGAATAACATGATTATTTTTTGGATAGTATAAATAGAAAAAGAAGCTGCTGCCAGCAACTTCTTTCAAAAATAATAGTTATTTTTTGCAATAAGTATTTTTCAGTATAAAATAAAACAATTTTTTAATGTAATTTTTTGCGATAAAATTTTTCTAAATTTCCTAAATAGCATTTGCTCAAGCTAATTCCCCTAACAATTTATCAATATTCCGGCTGCAATACTCCTGCATCATTTTCCCATAATTCTCTTCAAAGCGATAGGTTTCTACTGCCATAATCGTATTCAAATATAAAGAATACAACTTCATTCGCTCTCTATCATGCTCTGTCACCTGAAATTCTTTATCCACCGTCCGATATCCTTCCAGAAACTGTGTCTCCCTACCAATCTCTGTATACAGTTCAACGGCAGCAATAAAGTCAGCAAATGGATCTCCGAAAAACGCTCGTTCAAAATCAATGATGGCGCTGATATACCAGGCTCCGCTCTTTTTATCCAATAAAACATTTCCTGCCCACAAATCAAAGTCTACCAGCCGCGGTACTGTAATCTCATTCAACAAGTCCTTCCGCTTTGAAACAGCACTTCTGATTTCCTCATAAGGAAGAGAAACCCTCCGCATACGTCCATCCTCTGTAATATCCCAAATCATGGAAGAAAACGCCTCTGCCCAGGTGACAAAACCGCTCTTTCCCTCTTTATAGTAGCCAAACGCTTCTCCGCTTATCGAATGTAAAATCGCCTGATATTTTCCCAACTCCTTCTTTAACTCCGCCTTTTCCTCTAAGCTAAGTTCTTCTTTTACCGATTTCCAGGACACTCCTAGCACCGGAGTCATAAAAAAATAATCTGCATCCAACATCGTATGAGAAAAATCATGACATAACACCTTTGGAATCGGAACTCCTTTGCCCTCCAAAAGCTGGTAGACCAAAACCTCCGCACGCATAATTTCCCGCTCATAGGTCAAAATCTCTTTTCCCGGAAAATAAGACACCTTCAAAATAACCTCCTGATCAGGCACAGGACGCTCCAATCGGATACGGTAAATGCTATTCATCATCCCTTCCCCCGATTCGCTATAATCCTTCAGACCACAGCCGAACTGCTTCCAAACCAGACACTCCAGATCCTCTCTGGTCAATTTTGTTTTAGTAGTACTTTCCATATAAACCTTCCCTTCTTCTTGTACCAAATATATACCGCGATACTATGTTATTTCTATCTTTCATTCTATGGCACTATGCCAGCCTTCTCTATTGCTGTTATCCTTGTTCCTCTTTCGTAAAACTTGCCATAGCTTATGAGGTCTATTATATTACAAATCACCCTATTTGGCTATAACGAAAAAAGGATGACAAAAAAGTTCAAGAAAGCACTTGACTTTTTTCCTAAATCATATATAATATTTAGTACATAAGGAAACGAGGTGTGGCTAAGTTTGGTATAGCGCTGCGTTCGGGACGCAGAGGTCGCAGGTTCAAATCCTGTCACCTCGATTTAAGCAAATAGAAAGAAAAAAGATATCCAATGCGGTATCTTTTTTTATTTAAAAAAACTTTTCTTATTTCCTTACGCGACCCTATGCATAGAAAGCGGGTATCAGAATCCTTTTTTCTGATACCCGTTCTAAACTATAATCTCTTCCATATAATTTTATTCAATCCTTTACGCTTCTGGTGGACTGTACCTCTCTTTCTGGCATATTCTCCTATTGGATATCTCTATTATGGATATCCTATACTTCTGTTCCCTTTGGACCGTACCTTCCTTTCTGCGATATTTCTTTACCTACATCTATGTAAATTTATCGCTTTTTACTATCTGGTATTACACATTATTTAATTGTAATCAGGTTTTTTCTTCTATATTACTTTTATTTTTCTTTGTAACTGTTCCGCTCTGGTTCTGCCGGAACTTCGTTATTGGAATCCAAAACCTTTTTTAAGAAGTAAGGAATTCTCCTTCTGAAGTATCGTACATTGGAATCACCCCTATTCTTGCGCTTTTCCTCGCTTTTTATTTCTGCTAATTTCTTTTTCTTTGTTTTTGTATCTTAATCATATCATATGATTTTTACTTTGTCAACCTTTTTTTGAAACTTTTTTAAATAAAATATTTTCTGATTTTATATTGTTTTAATTGTCTGATTATTTTATATTATTCATTCAATTCTAACAATATTCCCCTGTCATTTTATGCCCCTTCTTTTGCTTCCATACATTCCAAAACTGCACAAATATACTATCTATTTTCGAGCAGAATGACATTGGATTCCACCTAATTATTTGTTAAACTAAAGTTATTCTTATCTTTAACAACAGCAAACATACAGAAAGGAGTTTTTTATGATGATTCAAGTAAATGCCTGGGTAGGTGATTCCGGTCTGACCGCCGATACCTTTGTTCTAAAAAACCATGCTGCCATCCGCCCGGAGGAGGTCAGCCTTACGGTTCAAGTCGGGTTTGTAGAAAAGAAGGAAATCAACATCCCAATTCTCTCTGTCCAACGCCAGGAGAACGCCTTATACATCCAAACAGAACCATTTTGTCCAGCTAATGAATTCCGGCTTACAGGCACTGGTTCCGCTTCGGATATCTCTGTTCAAAAATCGAATGCCACACTTCATATTCAAGATGAAGCATTGTTCGAGAAAAAAGAGGAAAATGATGTCCTTTACCGCCTGTATTCCCCTGCCGCCGCAGAAGCCCGTCCGCTTATTTTATTCTTACACGGCGGCGGCGAATGCGGTGCAGACAACCTGACGCAGCTAACGGGTACATTGGGTGCTATCCATTTGGCAAAGTGTTATCCGGAAATGTATGTCATGGCTCCACAAGCGCCAAGAGGGATGTTAAATTCCGGAAAACCAATGCCAAACATGAACCAAATGCGCTTTGCTACAAGTGATACCCCTGGAATGGAGGGCTGGAGCCGTGCGCTGCTAGGCCGGGTATGCGATCTCATTCGCCAGATGATTGCAGCGGGCAAGGTAAATCCAAAACGAGTATATGTGATTGGTATGTCCATGGGCGGCGGCGGAACATTACGGGCTTTATCTGTCGGTGCTGACCTGTTTGCTGCAGGAGCGCCTATCTGCCCTACCATGACTCCTGATACTTATCGTATTCTTTGCGGCCTGACACATACCAAGCTTTGGATTTCGACAGCCTACATTGACCATACCCTATACCGTCACAAATATATTGTAGATGGTATTATGGCACTAAAGGATGCTGGCAACCGCGACGCCCATCTAACTCTCTATTCCCCGGAAGAATTAGAGGCATACGGACTGGCAACCGATCCGGAGATGCCGCTTGCCGCTAAATTCGGCGCTAATCACGCCTCCTGGATTCTTACTCTGCATAACGAGCATGGTATTTTAAGCTGGCTGACAGAACAGGTAAGAGAGGATTAAACACTTACCATCTTTTATACCGAAAAGCTATTCCTAGTCCTGCTGCCAGGCTTACTACAGAGACGGCCGAAAGAAGCAGAGAGGAAGCGCCTTGGGTGTCACTCCCTGCTTCTTTCGGCCTATTATCCTCGAACCAATTTTCCTTTGGTATATTTCCCTTTTCTGAAAATCCTCCGATGAAATCCTCTGGAATCTTCCCGTTCTCTGGCATATTGCCCTCATTCGGAAAATCTTTATTCTCTGAACTATCCATCACATTTGACGGCGGCTCCGGCGTCATAGAATTTTGCTCTTCTGAGAAATTACCTGCCGGAATCATTTCCCTAGGTGCCTTTCCCATGCCATTTTCCATCGTCCCCATCTCAGAAAGCACAAGCTCAGAAGCGTCTATAAAGGATTCCGTAGCTGCTGATTGTCCCTCCAGAGTAGAGGGAATCGTCCCCTCCAATTGCTTCCTGACACTTTCTGCACGAAGCAGACAAAAATCCTCTATCGCTGCTGCTCCCTTTTCAAATTCTTCATAGGTACAAAATTTCCCTGGATCCTTTTCTACATAAGGAGCAATCAGTGCCACTGTTTCTTTTATTAACCCTACAAAATCAGTGTTTGTTATAAAATCCGCAAAATATTGGTGATATTGTTCGGTATACCCTTCCTCTTCAAATATCCAATGCAGCATTGGCCGATCACTGTTGTCCCCGGAAGAGACCGGCGAATCAATCGGAGTATTTATTATTTTGGTAGAATCGGATGCCTGAAATGTGCCAAATGCCAAATTATAGTCCCATGGTATCATAGAAAGTGTTCCATTTTCTTCATATAGATAGTAATTATGAACCATTGTTCCAGTATAACTATCTTCATTACAGACAAAGTTATGAACAACAAAATAACGAATCACTTCTTCTACGTTTACTACCTTTTCTATATCTGTATGATTACCAAGCGCCTCCAATGCTTCTACCAATCTTATTTGATCGGCCTTTGTGATATCTGTTTTGGCATTGTCAAAGATACCAGGATAGCTTTCCAGATCATCATCTATATACTGAAGCCTTACATCCAAACTTCCCATACCACCCCCTTCAAATGCCCCGCCGACTCCTCTGCCTCCTCCAAGGTTCATACTATCCGGCTTATATAATTTCCCATAATCCTTCCCGTAATTCCGCTGTAAAAACGCCTCCTCTACACCTTCAACTGCCAAATAAAGCCCCCAATCCTCCCCGTTTACCATAATGAAAATATAACTGCACAAAGGAGCATCCACCCCAAAATCCCCCATCATCTGGTAAACCAGATAGTCCTTCATATAAGTATTATCCTGAATAATATTATTCAAGCTAAGCTTATCCAAACCATAATAGCTTTTGCTGCTATCATAATGATCGAATTCCAGCTTAAAGCTATAGCGGTTACTTCCCAAAGCCGAAACAGCACTTAATGAAGTATTTCCCTTTGCGCGAATCCCAATATTTCGATAAGCCTCCCCGTCAATTACTACGGCACAGGACGTATACTCTTCATTCTCGCAATTTTCTAAAAAACTTTCCCAATCCTCCATGACAATCTCCAAGGAATGGATATAAGAGGTATCAAAAAGACGGTTCTCATAGCCTAGTAAACGGGAACTATCCGATGCCCCTGCCGCACCCACCTTAACAAGAAGGCTGGCGATGAAAAGAGAGGCTGTTATGATACTAATACAAATCGTATCTATGTATTTATGTGTAGACATTCCTCTCGCCTCCTATCCCATATAATCACCATTATAGCTTACCAGAACAGCACTCCTGATTCCCTCTATCTCTAAAAGCTCATTGACAAAATCGGTATTATCCTCCTTTAAGCGTACCTCTAAATTTAATTCTATCTCTCCCCTTTGTGCGGTCTTGCTTTTTGTAATACAACGCTCTGTCCGTAACTCCAAAAAGCTCTTTGCCTGTATCTCACTGGTATGATCCTCACATTGAAGTACAACAATATATGGATTACTATGAGTCTTACGATTGACAAAAAACAAAAGAATAAGACCAATCATCACGCTGCCAATAAGTGCCAGCGGAAGCATCCCTGCGGCTAAGACAATCCCTGCGGCAATCGCCCAAAACAGAAATGCAATGTCTAATGGTTCTTTGATCGCAGTCCGAAACCGCACAATCGAAAGAGCGCCTACCATACCCAAGGAAAGTACAACATTACTGGTTACAGCTAAAATAACTACGGTCGTAATCATGGTAAGAGCAAGCAATGTTACACCGAAGCTGGAGGAATACATTACTCCTGAAAAGGTCTTTTTATAAATAAGAAAAATAAAAAGCCCAATCCCAAATGCCAGTACCAATGCCAATAGCATATCCAATATACTGATGCTGGTTATATTTTCCAAAAAACTTGACTTAAAAATATCTCGAAATGTCATACTTCTATCTCCTTTTTCTATATTTTTGAATGAAGGCAAGCCGTTTAAACCCTGCCTTTATCCGTACCTCCGGCAGATGGCATATTTGGAAAAGGATGTCACCTGTCTCCCCTCTAAGCTTACGATATCCCGGATGAAGGCAGGAAGAAAGGCATCCCATTTTACCTCTAACACGGCAGTTTTATCTTCTGCAGGAATGGTCAAGCTGGCCGGATTCAAAAAATCAACATTGCCTAACCCTGTCCGAATATCATAGTCCAATGTCACCCGAACATTTCCCGGAGCATACACGAATGGTTCTCTTGTATAGGCTACGATAGTTTTAGGGGAAAGTCCTTGTGCTTTCATTTTAGCATATAGCTCCTGCACCAGAGCCTCTCCTGACTGCAGCATCCAGTCCAATCTTCCTTCTAAAAGTGCCTGCACCTCCTCCGGCCTTAAACGAACGCTCTGCTTTCTCCCCAATCCATTTTGTTTGCTCTTTTTTTCCAGTTGAATGAAAGAAACATCTTCATTATAATAACGAATACGAAATTTCTCACGCCGGTTCACACCATCCGCCTTTTCCCTAAGCGCCTTGTCCGATAAAGTATCAAAATACAAGCTCCGAATCCTATACACTCCATCTACAGCATGTGGATCTGACTTCATCACTGCCCTAAGGCGCTGACGGATCACTAGCCTATCAGACGGATTAATCTCATGCTTCCATTCATGGCGAAAACTCCTTTCCTCTTGATTTGCATCTCTTTCCTCTGCCTGTTTTGCTTTTTTTGTTCTTTTGCTCATTTCTTCCTGCTCCTTTTTGTTTTTTGCAAGCTGTAAGGCCATTATATTACCAAAAGCTGAATTGAACCTGAAAAAACAGCCTTTATTTTTTATTTTCATTTTCAGCATGATTTCAGCAAGATATGTTAAACTACCATCACAAAACAAACGTTCTTTCTCTTGCCGTCGGCAAACTATTATGATAAAGTAATATGATAGAATCCACGGAGGTCAAACCATCCTATGAAAATATTAGTGATTGAAGATGAAATTCTTTTAGCCAATTCCATCCAGGCGCTCCTGACATCCAAGGGCTTTGAGGTGGAAGCCGTATATGATGGAAAAAGCGGCGAAGAATATGCTCTGCTTGGTATTTACGATTTGCTTCTTTTAGATGTGATGTTGCCGGAGCAAAACGGCTATGAGGTTGCCAAACGAATACGCGAAAGGCATTGCAGTACCCCGATTCTCATGCTAACCGCCCGATCTGCCTTGGAGGATCGTATCGAAGGGTTGGACGCAGGCGCTGATTATTACCTGACAAAGCCCTTTGATTCCAGAGAATTACTCGCCTGCATTCATGCCTTACTCCGCCGTCAGGGAAACGAGGTAAACGAGCTTACTTTTGGCAATACCTCACTGGATCTGGAATCCGGCAAGCTATTATGCAAGGAGCGAGAGGTTCGCCTTTCCTCCAGAGAATTTGATGTTATGCGGATACTTCTCCAGGCCAAAGAGCGTAATGTTTCAAAAGAAACTCTTCTTACTAGGGTATGGGGCTATGAATCCAATGCTGTGGAAAACCATGTAGAAGTATATGTCGGATTCCTGCGTAAAAAATTATCCAGCATTGGCTCAAACATTCATATTGAAGCTGTTCGACGATTAGGATATCACTTAGAAAAAAACGATCACTAAGAAAAACTTTGCTGCTTATAAACTGCAGAATAGGAGAAACATTATGATTACACGGCTTAGGATAAAATTTGTTTTTATCAATATGCTGATTGTCCTTGTTCTGTTAAGTGTTATTTTTAGTATGGTGCTTTACTTCACCCGGTCAAATATGGAACAGGAAAGCATCCAAAGGATGCGTGCGGCTCTTTCTTCCCATTTTCAGCCAGGTCCGCCGGGGACGCCTCCTGATGCACCTCAAAACGCACCCTTTAAGGAACCAGGATTTTCCTATTTTATTGTACACAAAACCGCTCAGGGAAAAATCAATACCACAGGAAGCCCCGGCAGCTATGAAGAATTCTCCTCTGAATTCTTATCCGAGCTAATAGATGCCATATCTCCGCTGCCTAAGGAAAGCGGTGTCCTTCCCCAATATCAGCTTCGCTTTTATCGAGCCTCTCCGGTCGAGCAGCTTTTTGTTTTTACAGATATTTCCGCAGAGGAGGCTTTACTCCAAAGTCTGTCCCGATCCTGCTTTTTTATCGGTGCTATTAGCTTTGCTGCATTTTTTCTGGTCAGTCTCTTCTGGGCATACTGGGCTGTCCTTCCTGTAGAAAACGCCTGGAAACAGCAACGACAGTTCATAGCCGATGCCTCTCATGAACTAAAAACACCGCTGACTGTTATTATGACAAATGCCGAGATGCTCCTGGAAAATCATTATGATACACATACCAAAAAGCAGTTTTCCTCTAATATCCTAGTCATGACACAGCAAATGCGCAGCCTGGTAGAACGCCTGCTGGAGCTTGCAAGATTGGATAATGGCACTGTTCAAAGCAGCTTTACCACTGTTCCCCTCAGCCAGCTGATTTCCGATGCCGTATTGCCTTTTGAACCGCTCTACTTTGAAAAGGGATTAGAACTTCAGTGTAAGATAGAACGCTCGCTTTTTGTAAAAGGAAATATTTCCCAGCTTCGGCAGGTTGCTGATATTTTGCTTGACAATGCTTTGAAATATTCCCTTCCGCATTCCACGGTTTTTATTTTGCTGAAACGCCAGGGCTCTCATTGCATTTTTTCGGTAGAAAGCCAGGGAGAGACGATTTCCCGCAGCGACTTAAAAAATATTTTTAAACGCTTTTATCGGATCGACAAAGCCCGTAGCACAAATCATAGCTACGGGCTGGGATTACCGATTGCTGAACACATTATAAAGGAGCATCGCGGAAAAATATGGGCAGAAAGCAGTCACGGACACAATCGCTTTCTCATTCAGCTTTCCTCTATCCCGGCGGCTATCCGGCAAACCGCAGAGTAAGCATCCTTATGATTGCTCCTTATGTAAAAACAGATTCATCCTCCAATGGGATATTACCCGACACACCACTACTGCCACCAACACGCCTATCAAAAATGCCGCCAATACATCCGTCGGATAATGCACACCCACATAGAGCCGGGAATAAGCCATTAAGACTGCCAGAAACAAAGCTGGTACTCCATAACGTTTCGGCAGCTTTAAAAACATCACAGTCGCAACTGCAAAGCAGCTTCCGGTATGCCCGGACGGAAAGGAATAATCTGTTGCCAGCTCTGTAATACATTCCAAGCCTTCTATTACCTCATAGGGACGGATACGGGCTACTGCATTTTTTAACAGTACATTGACAATTAAAAATTCTATAAACAGGGAAACCGCAGCAGCTAAACCAACACTTCTTGTCTTAGGCAGTATGAGCAGCACTGCACAGGTTAAAATAGCAATCAAACCCGCATTTCCTAAATTGGTGTAAAACTGTAGGATTTCATTTAAAACCGGCATACGGGCATACTCCTGTAAAAATAACAAAATATCTGCATCCAGCTTCCAAAGCCATTCCATCATAATTCCCCCTTTGCCAGCAGATTATCCTTCCCCATCCCGCATACGTAAGGATTGGAATCATATTGATAGCAGACCTCCAGAAAATCTACCCGTTGTTTTGGATCCTTCATTATTTTTACAAGCAGTTCATTGGGAATTGTTCTTGCATATGCTCCCGGGCCGGCCAGACGAACGTTTTTCACTCCAAAATGCTCCAGCAGTTCCTTTAATTCCCCTGGCAAAAAGGTATATGTAATACACCAGGGAGCGCCTCCTTGTTCATACTCTGCGATTTCTGCCTCCCCGCCCATCAGGCCATCTGCCCATAGTTTTTCTATACCTGCTTTATCAAAGAAAAAAGAATCCACCATTTCCTGCCGATGAGCTATACTCCACTGCACCCAGGAGTCTTCACAGTCCTGATTAAGAATAAATTGGTTTTTTTGAAGTGGGTTGGCCAAATAAGGCAAATAACCCAGACGGCTGGACACACTTAGAATAATCCTTTTTTTGGCAATCCGCACCAGTTCGCCTATTACCTCTTCCTGATTCGGATAGGTGTAGGAAATCGGCGCATCAAAAGACATCACCAAATCAAAGGCATGATCTGCGTAAGCACTCAGATCCTCCAGCGCTCCTTTTACAAAGGTTATACGATCCAAAACACCTGCTTTTTTCGCCAGCTCCCTTGCCTTTTCGATCATCGGCTGTGAAATATCAAAATGTGTCACCTGACAACCCTGCTTGGCTAATAGAATCGAAAACCTGCCGCAGCCCGCTCCGCCATCAAATACGGTTTTGATTCCGTCTAAGCTGGCCAAAAGTTCATGCTCTATATGGCTTTTTTGAACAATGTCATCTATAAAGGTTTCTTCTCTGTGACTTTCCAGTTCCCCTTTCTCTGGTAGGTTCCACAGACGTTCCGCTATTTTTCTGCTGTAATCCATCCTTTTCCTCCCTGTCCTTTCAGACATCATCATTTATATGTTTCTATACACTGGATACGATACTATTTATTATAAGAACATGCTTCCGCACTGTCAATCTGCCATTTGTCAAAATTCAAAAGTATCTATATCCCATGAAAAATAGTAGTTTTTGAAGCTTTCCTTGAGTATCTTGAAAGGACATGCTATACTGTCCTCGAAAACAAAATAAAAATTGGGGTGATATTTTATGTTAAAGCTTGTAACCTTCAACATTCGCTGCGACTATGGTATGGATGGAGCGAACAACTTCGAGTACCGAAAGGATCTGATTCTCAAAAAAATCCTTGCCGAGCAACCAGATGTCCTATGTTTCCAGGAGGTTTTGCCCCACGTCGCCGACTGGCTGCGTGAGTCTTTGACGGATTATTATGTCATCGGCTGCGGCAGAGAGGAATCCCTGCAAGGGGAACAAACTACAGTAGCTTATCAAAAAGAGCGGCTGAACCTGATTTCTATGGAAAGCTATTGGTTGTCGGAGACTCCAAATCTGCCTGGCTCCCGTTATCCGGAGCAAAGCCGCTGTCCTCGGATCTGTACAGAGGCTATATTCCAGGAACGAAATTCCGGACAGGTATTCCGGCTTGTCAATACTCATCTGGATCATATCGGCGTAGAAGCAAGAAAACGTGGACTAGAGCAGATTCTACAAAAGCTTTCGCAGGAAGCCT
The DNA here is from genome assembly GCA_949155905.1 of uncultured Lachnospiraceae bacterium. GTDB lineage: Bacteria > Bacillota > Clostridia > Lachnospirales > Lachnospiraceae > MGBC131033. The sequence goes on along the minus strand of CASCWU010000016.1, from coordinate 12,919 downwards.
TTTTCCCTCATATTCCGATTATTCTGGCCGGTGATATGAACGCAGAACCAGGCAGTGAGGAAATGTGCATATTGGATCGCTTTCCGGGCTATGTCAATGCTACGGAAGGCATAGGAGTGACATTCCATGCGTTTGGCAAAAAGGAAGAGGAAATGTGTATTGATTATATTTTTTTAAAGGGATGTACCTGTAAAAAGCTTGAAAAATGGACGGATCAAGAGGGTGCCGTTTATTTATCCGACCATTACCCAGTCTGTGCTTTGATTGAAGTTTCTGATAACAGATGAAAATGGAAATTTTCAGTAATTTCCAGCAGTTTTCAGGAGTGGCACTAAAATGTTTTTTAAGATAGAAATTTTCTCTTCCCGATGTTATACTATTCTTTATAGAGAATGCCATGCCTTTTCCTTACGGCATTCCCTGCACCGGTTTTTGCTGTGTGCAAGCGGCAGATATTGGGTCGTTCGCCATAGCAATTCCTTCATACGTACAGGCTCGCCGAAGGCGGGCGGAAAGGATGTCACATATGGGAAATTATAAAATTGTCACTACGATTACGGAAATGGGGCCTTATGTCTCCAAACTTATTTTGCAGATGCCGTATGAGGTACATGCTGCCGAGGTTTCAAAGGATTCCTTCAACATTTATGTAGAAAGAAGGGAATGTGATACCAATGAGATTGTGGTTTCCAAAAACTTTCTGACACAGGCGGAAATCTTCTGCAAGGGCTATCAGATTCCACGGAAGGTTTATCCTTGTGATGCAGACGGCGTTTATCAGAATCAGGCTTCCTTTGTAGCCTTAGAGCTTTCCGAAGAAACCTTAGGGAAGCGGATTGAAGGAACTATCATGGCCAGCCGTTATGTCAACAATGCTTATCGGATCACGCTTTTGCATACCTTTGGAGGCGATCCGGGCAAGTCCGGGCTGGTTTTTGAAACCTGCACAGAGGAGATCTGCCCGCAGCTTACCGGCTGGCAGACACAAAAATATCCAGAAGGCGATTCCCGCTTAAACTATGGCTACTTTGCCCCTCAGACAGAGGAAAAGGTTCCTTTGATTATATGGCTGCACGGAGCCGGAGAGGGTGGTTCTGATCCAAGGATTACAATCAGTGCCAATAAAGTCAGCTATTTATCCTCCCCAGATATTCAGCCGTTCTTTGGCGGGGCTGCCTATATCCTTACCCCGCAATGCCCGACCGTATGGATGGATGACGGAGTGGAAAAACTTGGAAAATCCAATCAAAGTATTTACGTTAAGCCACTAAAAGCCTGCATTGACGCCTTTATCGCAGAACACCAGGATACGATTGATATGGAACGGATTTATATTGGTGGTATGTCCAATGGCGGTTTTATGACAATGAGAATGATCTTTGACTACCCGGATTTCTTTGCTGCCGCACTTCCGGCTTGCGAAGTATTCTACAGTGCCAATATTACAGAGGAAATGCTAAACAACATCAAGCATATCCCGACCTGGTTTGTGCATTGTAAAAAGGACGAGCTGGTGCCGTCAAGAGAAACCTCTCTTCCGACTTACTTCCGTTTGAAGGAAGCAGGCGCAAAAAACGTACATTTCACGTACTATGAAATCCTTTTGGATACGACCGGGCGGTACAAGGATGAACTCGGCCAACCGAGGAAAATGTTTAACCATGCCGTATGGAACAATATTTTAAATAACGAATGTCATACAGAGCTGGATGGAACCAATGTCTGTGTCAACGGCGAGCCAATGACAATCTGGGAGTGGGTGGCTAACCAGAAAAAATAAAAAAGAAGAGCCGAAAATCAGAACTACTATGTTCGCCTTGATTTTCGGCTTTCTTTTACCTTTTTTGATTTCTTTTCTCATTATAAAAATATTTTTAGCAAAAAATGTTTTTTCGGGGTTGACATTCCCCTGTTACGGATTTATAATGAGAACTGTCATAAAGTTGCGGTATGGCAAATATTCAGAAAGGAGGCTCATCACATGGGTAACACAAAGTTTAGAATGATAATCGGTACAAATGCAAACATACGGATCAATCAGCTAAAAGCAATGCAGACACCGAACCTTGTCAATTTTATAACGAACTCTACCTGTGAGATTGCCTCAACCATACGAAAGTAACAGCTCTGATTTGTTTTCTTTGCGCCGGTCATCTTCGGCGGAAGCCCTGATGCAGTAAATAAAACAGAATAGTGGTGTCACCGGAACGTGGAATGTGTCTCCACGCTTTTTTGCGTGTCCATTTCCGGCATTTTCGTAGGCCTCACGTTAAGGTACTCACACTTTTCAAGCTATTCGGACGTTTGTTTTGATGTCATTTTATAGCGTGAGGAAAAAGCTTGTACCTTTACCGAACATAATACAGCAGTTCTGTTATAGGCTGTTATCGCCAAACAGCATTTAGGGGGGATTTTTTTGAAAAAACTGTCAAGCTATATTTTGAAATACTGGTATGTTTATATCTTTGCACTGCTTTGCATGATAACGGCAACCACGCTGGATATGATATACCCGCAGATTACCCGAAGCATCATTGACGATGTAATCACAGACGGACAATTAGAGCTTTTAACCGGGCTTTTAGGCGGTATCCTTTTGGTTGGCATCGGACGATGTATTTTCGGATATTTAAAGGAATTTACCTTTGACCGGGTGGGCTCTGCCATCGGTGCGGATATGCGGAAAAACTTGTTTGCCCATATCCAAAGCCTGTCAGTCGGCTATTTTGACAATACCAACACCGGAGAGCTGATGGCACGTCTCAAGGACGACATCGACTTAATCCAGGGAACATTGGGCTATGTCGGAATGCTGATTATTGAAGTAGTCATCCACACGGTAATCGTATTATATTGTATGTTTTCCATCAGCCCTAAACTTTCCATTATTCCTTGTATCGGGATGCCGATTGTGGCAACCATCGCTGTTATCATGGAACGGAAGCTGGATAAGGTTTACGAGGAAATCAGTGAAGAAAATGCGGAATTAAACACCGTAGCCGAGGAAAATCTCGCTGGTGTCCGCACGGTTAAGGCATTCGCCAGAGAGAAATTTGAAATTGAGAAATTTCTTTCTCATAATCAACGGTATTATGACCTGAACATGACACAGTCGCGCCAATTAGTTCGCTACCAGCCTATGTTTCAGTTCATTACCAAGCTGATTCCTGTTCTCTCCGTGATCTTCGGCGGTGTTCTGGTGATTCAGGGCGAGCTGACCTTAGGAGATCTTGCGGCTTTTACCGAATATTCCCGGAATATTGTATGGCCTATGGAAAACATCGGTTGGCTGGCCAATGATTTTTCTGCAGCGGTTGCTTCCCGTAAAAAAATCAAAAAAATTTACGATGCAGCCGCCAGCGTAGTAGAAAAGGAACAGCCAACGGTTTTGCCGAAGGTAAATGGCTCCGTCGAATTCCGCCAAGTTTCTTTAAAGCTTGGGGATTCCCAGGTGCTTTCGGATATCTCCTTCCGCCTGGAGGCAGGCAAAACACTCGGTATCATGGGCGCTACCGGAGCCGGGAAAACCTCGGTCATTAACCTGCTGCAGCGTTTTTACGACGCAGACGAGGGCAGCATCCTGCTAGATGGTGTCGATATCCGCGATCTGTCCTTCCGGCAGCTCCGCGGAAGCATTTCCATGGTCATGCAGGACGTGTTCCTGTTTTCCGATACGATTAAGGAAAATATTAAAATGGGAAAGCATGAGCTGGTGACAGATGCGATTATCACAAGCTCCGCCGAATTCGCCCAGGCAAGAAGCTTTATTGAAAAAATGGATGCCGGATATGATACCGTTATCGGAGAACGGGGCGTCGGACTCTCCGGCGGACAAAAACAGCGAATCAGCATTGCAAGAGCCGTCGCCAAGCAGAATCCGATTCTGATTTTAGACGATTCGACCTCTGCCCTGGACATGGAGACAGAACATGCTATCCAGCAGGAATTATCCACTCTGACCCATACGACGAAAATCATCATCGCCCATCGGATTTCTGCAGTTCGCCATGCAGATGAAATTCTTTACCTGGATGGAGGAAAAATCGCCGAACGCGGCACCCACGAGGAATTGATGGCCTTAAAGGGTCTGTACTACCAGACCTTCCAAAGCCAGTACGGAACCTTTCTCGACACAATGCCATCTAAATAAACCGCGAAATCCAGCTCCGGATTCTATGTCCTGACAAGGAATTAAGCCGGATAAAATCCGGCTCGCGGAACTTAAAATAGGAGGATCTTTTATGGCAGTGAATTCATTTCGGAATGATGAAAATTCCAGTACGGCCAGTAAACGCAGCACCTTACTGCGTCTTTTCCGCTATCTGCTCGGCTACAAGCTGCAGATTGCGGTAGTTTTGCTGATCATGCTGGTGACAGTCACCATCTCCTTACTCAATCCTCTGATCATTGAGGAGGCTATTGATGTGTATATCGCAGGCGGCGATCTGTCAGGGCTGATACGGCTCGGTATTTTTGCTGCCGCCCTGAATATATTGTTTGTTCTGTTGGTCAAGGCACGTATGTATATTATGGCGGTCATTTCCAACAAAATCCTGCTGCAAATCCGTCAGGAGCTCTACGTCCATATCCAGACGCTCTCCTTCCGCTTTTTTGACAGCAGGCCAACCGGCAAAATCCTGGCTCGGATCATTGGAGACGTCAACTCCTTAAAGCAGGTATTAAGCAACAGCGTCACTACCCTGATTCCGGATTTCATTACGATTTGTGCCGTACTGGGTATTATGATTTTCAAGGATGCCAGGCTCGCTCTGGCTTCCCTGAGCAGCCTTCCGCTTATGGTTATCGGCGTGTTTATCGTACAATCTATTTCTCATAAGCGCTGGCAAAGCTTTCGTAAAAAAAGCTCGAATCTGAATGCGTTTGTTCACGAGGACCTATCTGGTATCCGTGTCATTCAAAGCTTCTCCGCAGAGGAGGAAACCGACAGCACATTCCATCAATTAGTCGATGAGCATCGGAATTCCTTCGTCAGTGCCTGCCGGGTCGCCGATATGTTCGGCCCGATTGTAGACCTGTGCTGGGGAATCGGTACAATGGTACTGTTTCTGGTAGGTGTTCGTATGATGGGACGGGGAACTGTTTCCGTTGGTACGTTGATTGCATTTGGGACTTATATTTCCATGTTCTGGAATCCAATTATGAACCTGAGCAATTTTTATAACCAGTTGATCACAAACGTCGCCGGAGCAGAGCGTATTTTTGAAATCCTCGATACCAAGCCAGATATCACAGATGCTGCCGAGGTTGAAGAGCTGCCGGACATCCAGGGAGCTGTCACCTTCGACCATGTTTCCTTTACCTATGACGAGGGAACAGAGGCAGAAACCAAGGTATTAGAGGACGTCAGCTTTTCGATTCAGCCAGGAGAGACTATCGCCCTGGTCGGACCAACCGGAGCCGGAAAAACGACGATTGTCAATTTAATCAGCCGTTTTTATGATATTCAGAAGGGAACGATCCGGGTAGACGGCTACGATCTGACCAAGATTTCGATAGAAAGCCTCAGACAACAAATGGGCGTGATGACGCAGGATAATTTCCTGTTCTCCGGTACGATCAAGGACAACATCCGCTACGGCAAGCTGGACGCAACCGATGAAGAAATCATCGCAGCAGCCAAGGCGGTCAACGCCCATGATTTTATTGTCAAGCTGGAAAAGGGCTACGATACCGTACTCAAGGAACGGGGCGCCGGGCTTTCAATCGGGCAGCGTCAGCTTTTAGCATTTGCCAGAACCATGGTGTCGATGCCGAAAATTTTGATTCTCGACGAGGCCACCAGCAGCATTGATACCCAGACAGAATTATTGGTTCAGCAAGGGATTGAAACACTGTTAGCAGGAAGGACTTCCTTTGTCATCGCACACCGGCTTTCGACCATTCAAAAAGCGGATCGGATCTTCTTTATTGACAAAGGCGGGATTGTGGAACAGGGTTCCCCGGCAGAACTGATGGAGAAGAAGGGACAGTATTATCAGCTGTATATGGCACAGTTCCGGGATGTCGCTTAAAAAGGAAGGATTTTATGGTTATTACACAAATTGAGGATGGGGAGACAAAGGAGGCGATTGCCCGAGGGGTTCTGGCGGCCTTGCCGGAATGGTTCGGGATTCCGGAGGCAGTGGAGGAATATGTGCTAACGAGCCAGGGATTGCCTTTTTGGGCGGCTTTCGCTTTTCCAGAGGAAAGAAAAGCGGAGGATACCTCTTTTCTGAAGGAAGCGCGGACAGGTGCAAAAGCGCTTGGGTTTATTGTTTTAAAGGAAACCAGCCCGGCGACGGCGGAGATTTATGTAATGGGAGTTCTGCCCAAACGGCACCGGAAGGGAGTCGGAAGGAGCTTGTTTGAGGCGCTGCGAAAGTATACCAGAGAGAGGGGATATTCTTTTCTTCAAGTAAAAACTGTGCAAGAGGGGCATTATCCAGAATACGACCGTACCAATCAGTTTTATAAGGGAGTTGGCTTTCAGGAGTTAGAATGCTTTCCGACGTTATGGGGAGAGAAAAATCCTTGCCAGATTTTCGTTATGGCACTGTAGCTTGTCAAAAAATTTTTATAATAGTAAGGAAGGAGTGGATTGCTATGGTAATCGGAATATTCGGGGAAAGCTGTACCGGAAAATCCTCTATTGCAGAGGAACTCCGAAAAACACTGGGTGCGCGGATTGTCACAGGAAAGGACTACCTAAAGTTATCCAAAAGTGAAGCGGAGGCAGAGCGGCTTTTTTCGGAGCAGCTTGTGGCTGCCCTGACAGGAGCAGAGCATATCATCTATGTTTTAACAGAGCAGGAGCTATTAAAATTTTTGCCGGAGGGTTGCTTCCGGGTTCGGGTGACAGCCGGTCTGGAGCGGATAAAGGAACGCTTTGCCGCCCGTATGAAGGGGAATCTTCCGGCACCAGTAGCGGCCATGTTAGAAAAAAAGCATGGTATGTTTGATCCGGTTTCATGCGATATTTCTATTGACAGCGATACCGTTCCCATAGAAGAGGCGGTAGAACGTATTTGTAAGGCTCTCAAAGCATAAAGGAGGTTTTCTTATGAGTAAGAAAAAAGTAGATTCGGCTATATTGGAGCAAATCCAGAAAAAGAAAAATTCTATACCCTTAGGAAAGGTAAATTCCGGGAAAGGATACGGCGGAAAACCGCAGTCTGCCAAGGGTACGGCAATGCAGCACAGGAGCATCAGCCATGGAAATCATTGATTGGAAATAATTTTCAGGAACATTTTTCAAATTTCCGCATATAATAGGAGGTGTATGCTTTGGAACTCCGGATTAGGAGAATCAAGGAAGGCAATCTATCCAAAGAGCTGTTTGACTGCTTTAACCGATATCAGGAGGTCACTCGTGTCTTTCGCGCAAGGGGCGGGAAGTGGGTGATCAAGGATGCCGTCTTTACCGAGGAATGGGGCGAAAATGAGAAAGAAGAACTGGTTCGGTGTCTCGCGAACACCTTACAAACCAGGGGAATCATATACGGCGCATTTGACGGTGAACGGCTCGTCGGTTTTTTCTCCTTAGAGAGCAAGCGCTTTGGCAGCCAAAATCAATACGTAGAGCTGTCCTCTCTCCATGTAGACTACGACTACCGGGGACGGGGGATTGGCCGGAAGCTTTTTGACTGCGCCTGTTCCTGTGCAGGCAATCTAAAGGCAAAAAAGATTTATATTTCTTCCCATTCTGCTGTAGAAACACAGGTCTTTTACAAAAAAATGGGCTGTGTGGAAGCGACGGAATTCCATCCGGACAGCCTTGCCAAAGAGCCCTGCGACTGTCAGCTAGAGTACACGCTTACCCAACGCCCCGGCAGCTATATGTCGCTTTATATGTGTCTGGGAATGCCGATTGGGATGGTGTTCGGTAAGACTGTTTTTAACAATCTCGCTTTGGGCATGTGTTTGGGGATAGCCCTTGGAATGCTGTTTGGTGTCAGCCTGGAAACGGCCGGCAAAAACCGTGCAAAGGAAAGCAAACCAGAAAATCAGGCAGCCGGGACAGAGCAATGCGATAGGGCGGCTGTCCCGCAGCCTGTGGTAGAGGGTGGGACAACCCATCAACCAGATAACTGGGATTCCAACGTAGGAGGAATCCTCTAAAAAAGAGGAAATAATACCGAATATGGCACAAATAACCATACAAATTACAAAGGATCTTCTCTATCAAAATCTGCTCCGGCTGTTGGAACAGCTTTTCCGGTTGCCCGGAACAGCTTGGCTTTCGCAAGGAGTCGCTTCTGGGGCTGTCCAGGCGGACGGAGCTACTGGAGGATGGCAATACCTATACGCTGTTTCGGGTCATTTTAAAGAACGGTATGCGCTATGATATTGGTGTTTACCAACCAATTTTTTCAGAGGAAACCAATCAAGACCTTGCCCAAAGCTCCGAAGACAGCCAGAACTCCTTCTGGTTTATCGCTGTTCAGGAATTGGCAAAGCTCTATCGGAGAGACTATTTGATTGCTGACCATTTAACCAATCTTTTGATAAATGAAACACTGGTTGTCCAGATGATCGAGCGGGATAACCGCTATGGGACAAACTTCCACCGCTACGGCTACTCGGAGGAACTGGCTTATCAGATCTGTAAGGAAATGCAGGCTGTCCTCCCCTTCTGTCATTCGGCAAAGGACGGCACTTTTTTGTATATTGCAGACAAGCTTTTCCGGGCAGCAAAGACATATGACCGGCTGAGTGCGGCAGCGAATCCAGCCTACGAAAAACGATGCGCCTGCTTCTATGCACTCTGGCATTGTTATGATTCCTATTCCGAAGAAACTATACCAGCTAAGAATAGCGAATTCACAGAAACTATACCAGTTAAAAATAGCGAATCCACTGTCTGATAAAAGATCAGTTGCAGAGACAAACGAAAAGAGAATTAAACGAAAAGAGAAACAAACAAATTGAACACTAAACAAAAAGAAAAACAAATTGAAAAAATAAACTAAAAGAATGGAGAAAGGCTGCGGGAATTCCTGCAGCAACGGAAAAATAATGAAAATTGCAATTTTTATGGGAAGCCCGCGGCACGATGGGAATACTGCCGAGCTGCTCAAGCCCTTTTTAGAGGAACTAAAGGAGCTGAAAAAATGGGAGGACATTATCGTTTCCTACATAACCGTCAGCGACAAAACGATTGCCCCCTGCAAGGGCTGCTATGCCTGTCAGCAGGTTCCTGGCATCTACGGCTGCTGCCAGCAGGATGATATGTGGCAAATTACCGGACAAATGCTCTGGGCAGACGTTATCGTATTTGCTACTCCAATCTATACCTGGTCTTGTCCTGCCCAAATGAAGGCTATGCTGGACAGACTATACGGTTTGAATAAATATTATGGATCCGCCAAAGAAGTTATGCTGACTGGAGCCAAACAAAACCATCCGGAAGCTATGCTGGCTGGAAAAGGGTTGGCCTTAATGACTACTCATGGCTATGACGAGGAGTATGGCGCAGAGCCCTTTGAAACAGGAATCATCCGCTACTGTGAGCATTCGCATCTGCACTATCTTGGTATGTATTCCGTGCAGGATACCAACGATAAGGCCTCCTTCCAGACAGAAGAAGCCAAGGCGGGCGCAAGAGCCTTTGCCCAGCAGATCATCCTGGACTGGATTAACTTACAAGAATAATGGAACAAAAAACAATACGAAAAGGGGGACGGCTTAAACAACATGAAACAAATACGACTGGCAACAGAACACGATAAGGAAGAAATTTTTCAACTTTACCGCTCTTTGATTGGAACGCCCGGCTGTTCCTGGGATGAGGACTACCCGGCTATGGAGGACATAGAATCCGATCTGGCGCAGCAAGCGCTATATGTGCTGTGTTCCGTAGAAGAACAAACAGCACACAGCCCGATTTTAGCGGCTGTGGCCGCGGGCAGAGAGGAGGATCTGGAGACTGTCACCTGCTGGAGTTCGGATATCCAACGTCCCTGCGGGCTGTCACGGCTTGGTGTCCGCCGGGAATTTCAAAACCAGGGACTGGCAAAGGAACTGGTTTCGGCCATGGAACAGGAAGCTATCCGGCGCGGTTTTGACGGAATCCATTTTTTCGTCAGCAAGACGAATCCGGCTGCTCTGGCTGTTTACCAGCGATTAGGCTATCGTTCCTGCGGGGAGGCCACGATGTTTGGGGTTAACTGGTGGTGCTACGAAAAAGCTTTGTAAAAATGGGGGAACAACGGATGAAGATTCAAAAAGTAACATCAAATAAAAAAGACTACCTGGATTTGCTTTTGCTGGCAGACGAGCAGGAGGATATGATCGACCGCTATCTGGAACGCGGAGAAATGTTTATTCTGACAGAAGAGCCATGTAAGGCTGATTCCGCCGGGCAAAAAACAGGTACTTTTGATAAAAGCAGCCGGGCTCTGGCAGAATGTGTCGTGACAAAGGAAGGCGCAGGTATTTACGAAATCAAAAACCTGGCCACCAGGCCGGAGCATCAGAAAAAAGGCTATGCCAGGCAACTGATTCAATTCCTGCTTACCTATTATCCTGACTGCAACACGATGTACGTAGGAACCGGGGATAGCCCTCTTACTGTTCCTTTTTATAAACGGTGTGGTTTTACAGAATCGCATCGGCTCAAAAATTTTATTACAGAGCATTATGACCATCCAATTTATGAAGGAGGGCAGCTTTTGACCGATATGGTATATCTAAGCCAATGCCCGAAAACGAATCCCGCCGATCTCCAGCAGCTAACCGACCGCGTTTATTATTTGCCGGCTACGGAAGAAACCGACCGTCCCGTGCTTGGCTATATCCGCGGCAACCATGCTTCCCTGATGATCGATGCCGGAAATTCCTTCGAGCATGTAAAGCTTTTTTTAGACGCATTGGCCAAAAAACAGCTCCCGCCACCTGATTATTGTGTCCTGACGCATTGGCACTGGGATCATACCTTTGGTATCCCGGCTTTAAAGAAAATACTGGCAGGGGAACCATTTTCCCATCCTGTTCTTATTCTGGCCAGTGCGGCAACGAATCAAAAGCTGAAGGAGGTTGCCTCCTGGGAATGGACAGAGGAGGCTATGCAAAAACGGCTGCAGGAAGGTACTGATATCGAATTCTGCGACCATTGCATTCGTTTGGAATATCCAGATTTATCCGCTATTCAAACAGGCGCTGCCGATCTGAGCTTTGGCTCTGAAACAGAGCCTGCGGAGCTTACCCTGGACTTAGGCGGCGTTTCTGCCAGGCTCCTTTCTATCCATGCGCCGCATGGAGACAGTGTTTTAATTGATGTCCCAGAGGAACAGATTTTATTCCTGGGGGACGCTGCCTGTGAGGATTACTACGAGCATAACGGGATTTACGAGCCAAATACCTTACATACGTTTCTTCATTTCCTGCAGCAGCACTCTTCCTCTACACTGCTTTCCGGCCATGGAGCGCCAGAAACGAAAGAGGCCGTCCTGTCTTATCTATCAGAGCAATGGGAAGAAGCAGCTAAGCTTTGTATCCGGCCAATTTGCCAAAATGATATCCATATCCTGGCAGCCTCCTTTCTTGCTCAAGGCTGGGACAACCGGGAGGAAACACTCTGGCACTACTATGCAGATCAGGAGGCCGGAACCCGTTATGTTTATGTAGCAGAAAAAAATGGGCAACCGGTTGGCTATGTCACGCTGCTCCCACTGGCAAAGGATGGGCCATTTGCCGGAAAATACCCGGAAATCAGTGACTTTAACGTCCTGATCGCCTGTCAGCGACAGGGAATCGGCTCTGCCCTGCTGGATGCTGCAGAAGCACAGGCCGCTAAGCTGTCTGACGTCGTCACCCTTGGGGTCGGGCTTTACTCCGGCTATGGAGCGGCACAGCGAATGTATCCGAAACGGGGCTATGTACCAGATGGCTCCGGCGTCTGGTATCAGGGTCGTCCGGCAGAAGTATATGGAACGGTCCGAAATGACGATGATTTAATTTTATATTTTTCCAAAGCTACACGCCGCTGACCGCAATTGTATCATCCTTGGCGCCTCCGCACACAGTTGTCGGCTCAATCCACTCGTCATCGCTTCCTTTGTCCGTCAAGCAGAACAGAGCTATGGCAAGAAACCTACAGATACTTCAAATATTTTTCCACATAGCGATCCTTCTGCTCAGAATGATACTGCATAATATAGCGAGGATGCTCCAATGCTATTATCGTATCAAAAAATTTATACTCTTGATTGAGCTTTTGTAAAAATTTATAATTCTCTCCGCTGCCAATGCAATAACAAACAGAAGTATCCAGCCCAAATCCGATTTGATTTTGCAGACAGCTTATTATAAAAGGGGAAAGAAGTTTTCGCAATGCTTCCTTTTCATAATAATTACAATTTACTTCCTTTCCCCTTTCATTTCTTCTTACCAAACCAAGCGGACAAACAAAGCTCATATAGAAATTTCCCCGTCATGGCAATGTCTTTCCGAGCAACCAGCCAGAAATAAGTGATTTCGTGAAACAACTCCAGTGCATCAAGACCGGTAACGCCGTCTGACAATGTCCGATCTTCTCCGTAATGCTCCCAATATTCATCTCCTAATGTACTATATCCGGCATAAGGATACGTTTCGCGCAAATCCGGGTTTGCATGATACGACATAAACAGGATAAAAACAATGCTTACTAGTGACATCCTCCCCCACCTAAAGAGGTGGGAGCTTCCTTTTGCATCATGCAAACAGTCGGTTCTCGTTCGATCATACCAATGTACGAAGCATAAGCGAGCTATCCCCGTGTGTCCCACGGTTCTATCGTTCGGTTACACAGTTACGAACCGCATCCCCTCATTTCTGATATTGATTGCCGCATTGACATCACGGTCATGATGGGTTCCGCATTCCGGACACTCCCATTCCCTGACCGCAAGATGTTTCGTCGCACTATTTTGATATCCAC
>CASCWU010000015.1 GCA_949155905.1 uncultured Lachnospiraceae bacterium | reverse complement strand
CGCAATTCATCCCCGACCTAAGAGGTCGGAGTCTTCTTGCTGAAAAAGGATAAAACGCAATTTATTTCAGCGTAGCTTTTGTATTAGCTGATAAATCGTTTCTGCCCGGTCAAAATGCTCTGGCCGGATAGCAGAAGCCGGGATTTGGACGCCGAAGCTTTGTCGGATCGCCAGCACCAGGTTGACCAGATCAAAGGAGTCCAGCAGATGATCCGTCAAAAGCCCCTCCGCCTTGGTAAAATCAATATCGTCATGCAGCTCCTGTAAAAGCTGAAGCAGAGTTTCCATAAAAGTCCGTCCTTTCTGTAGGGTAATTACGGTTTTATCAGGGTGACAAACAGGTACATCGGTATATGGGTAAGCCATTCGATACGGGAAGATTTCTCTATTTGTTCCGAGGTCGGAAGCGGCTCGTTCATATCAGTTATGACAAAGCCAGCCTGGACAAATGCCTTTACGTATTCCGACAACGTTTTGTGCCGGTAAATGACTTTACCCTCCACCCCGTTGATTTGCCCCTCCCATTCAGCAGGTGAAAAGTAATCCTTTACCCGTACCTGGATGCCGTCCTCCTCCTGGAACCAGCGATGCCAGGCAGGAGGCTTAAAGCAGGGATGCAAAAGAGAAAGTAGGACGCTGCCGCCAGGTCTTAGGACACGGAAAACCTCTTGTAAGGTTCCCTGCAAATCCTCCACATCCATTAACATCATCGCGCAGAGAACTACGTCAAAGGCGGCATCTCCAAGCTCTGACAAGTGATTGCTGTTTTGGAGCAGATGGGTAATCGGTAAGCCCTCTTCCTGCGCCTTTTTTATCGCATAGGCAATCGCGCTGCCAGAACAATCGACGGCGGTGACATCTGCCCCTTTTCTGGCAAGTTCTCTAGCGTATCCGCCCTCCCCGCAGCCTAAATCCAGCAGCTTTTTTCCCTGGACATCGCCCAGAAGCGAAAAGGTATGGGGCATAATATAATAAATTCGGAAATCGTTTGTCTGTGCTTTTTGAATCCACTCCGTCCCGATCTCATTCCAGCATTTGGTAGAGCTGTCTTCTTTTATCATGGGATTTTCCTCCTTGCAGAGTTCCTATCGCTATTTTTGCAGAGCAATATTGTGCTGCGATAACGGATATTTCCGATCTGCCTGGTAATAAGTTGTTTGGAAAAGGAATCGGCGTATATCTACAATTCCTCAATATAACATTCATCCTGATAGGATCTGCCCTGGTTTTGCATTAGGAAAAAATATTCATCATAGGCTTCCAAATGATTTTCCCGCAGGATTTGTCCGATGTTCTGGCGGCTGCTTGGAACGATGCGCTCCCTTACCCAGCGCATACTCCATTCCGGATCGATATGGCGGATTCCCTTTTCGAGAAAAAGGCTCATCACGAACGGTGCTTCCTGTTGTGTGACATCTTCCGGTATATCAATCGTAAATTCTCTTTTTTGCTCGTCATAGTTCAGGATAGACAAAACTTTATGGTTGTCATCTGTGGAACGTTTGATTGCGTATCGTTTCATAATTGCACCACCTTTGCCAAATCATTTGCCAGCCCTTTTATTATTTCATATCTTCCTTCTATTTTCAAGTGCGAAAAATTTACTCCTCCTTTAGCCTTCTTCGATCAATTTTCCCATTCGGAAGAAACGGAAACGACTTCCGCAGGATGATACGGTTCGGCAGGGCATAAGACGGCAGGCTTTGGCGGAGCAGGGCAGAGATCCGGGAGGTAAGGGCAGCAGCGGAGTGCGGCGCATGGACAGAGCCAGTGGCAGCAGGGAGCGGCGCATCCGTATGCTGTAATACATAAAGCACAATCCGGCCGTCTGGTTTCTGCACGCAGCAGCAGCTTTTTACTTGAGGGCAGGCCATCGCCAGCCGTTCCAGCTCCTCCAGATCAATCCGGTAGCCCATCCGTTTTACCTGGAAATCCTTCCGTCCCAGAAAAACCAGATCTCTGGACGGCAGCCGTTTGGCAAGATCCCCTGTGCGGTAAAAGGAATAAGGCGAGGCCATTTCTGAAAATGGATAAGTCGAGGCCATCTCCGACGGGAGGCCAGCCTCAGATGTGGAGCTGGTGTTCGTGGAGTCAGCAAAAGGAGCCTGGGCGAAAAATACCTGTTTCGTCAACTCTTCCTGACGGTAATACCCCTTTGCCAGCCGGTTGCTTTTGATATACAGCTCTCCAGGCTCTCCGTCTGGTACAGGCTGCCCGTTTTCTCCCAGCAAATAGATTTCTACGCCCGGAAACGGCCTGCCAATCGGAATCGGTTCGGCTGCCCAGGACGTTTCCTGCTCAGAAATTTCTGGATGAGGCGTTTCCTGCTGTGAAGAAGCCGCAGCATGCCGCGGAACCGGATAATAGCAGCTCATTCCGGTCGCCTCCGTCGGGCCGTAAAGATTGAAAAAGGATACCTCCGGCAGCGCACTTTGCCAATAAGCCAGGACAGAGGGCGGGAGTACTTCACTGCCAAAGGCGGCAGTCCGCAGAAATTCCGGGCGCAGACTGGCGAAGGCATCTGTCGCCGCAGCAAGGGAATAGGCAGAGGATACCCAGCAAATCGTATTGATTTGGTGCCGGTTCAGATATCCGATCAGATCTTCCGGCTTGGAAAACAGCTCGGAAGGAATCATCCAGGCGCTTCCGCCGCATTTCATCGAAACAAATAGCTCTTTCATACAGGCGTCAAAGCAAAAGGGCGCCTGATTGCCAAAAACTGTTGTTTCGTCCGTCTGCAGAATGTCTGCTAATGCGTCAATATAGCGGATGACGGACAAATGACTGGTTTCGACGCACTTCGGCTGGCCGCTGGAGCTGGAGGTGACAGTCAGGCAAATCGTATCGGAGGGAGAAGCGGCCCTTCGGATGTCATACAGGGAGACGGCTTCCAGGAAGGAGGCTTGCTCAGAGAATGCGGTAGAAACAGAGACGGCGGATTTTTGCAGACAGTTATCCAAACAGGTATCCAGACAGAGAGAAGGAAGCTCCTCGGAAAGAGTGGTTTCTTTTGAAAAAAGCTGTTCTGTCTGTGTTGCCCAGGTGGCATCATACAAGAGGATGTCCGGCTTTAAAAAACGCAGAAGCTCTGCCAGGGGACTTTTTCCAGCCTCTGCCAGCGCAGGATTAAGAACCGTATAGTACCCGCCGGCATAGAGGCTTCCCAGCATGGCAAGCACGGTATGAGGAGCTTTTTCCATGAAAAGCGCGATGAAGGGCTGTTTAGAGGGAGAGTGAAAGGGTTTTCCTGATTTTTCCAGAAAAGAAAGCAGAAAGCATCCAATCTGTTTGGCCAGGCGCTCAACCTCCCGCCAGCAAAACCGCTCCTGCTCCGAGCAGTAGGCAGGAGCGTTCGGATAGGCGGCGGCTGTCTGCTCCAGGTATTCCAAAAGGTGCCGGGGCATTTTCTGGCGGTAGTCCATTCGTTGCTTACAGACAGGATTATTTAGGTGGTTCAATGGAATGATCTCCTCTCTCTGGGTAAAGTTTTTGCTCAAACTGATAATAATTCTGATGGCTTTTGTCGGGATGACGTATTCCGTAGCCCTCTGAGAACTCCAGCAAATCCGCATCATTTACAAGGAACGGGACGAAGGCTTCTCCAGAAAGCAGCGGGCAGGCGTCCAGATGATACCAGGCTCCCTGATAGCGAACCAAGTTCCAGGTATGAAAAGTATCCGTCCGGCTCCGTCTGACCTCCATGCTTTCAAAGCCTGCCCGTGTCAGCAGCAAATCCAGGACAGAGGAATAGGTAAAGCAGTCGCCGGAACGGGTGAGGAAGCCGTCATAGGCCGCCTGAAGTGAACTGGATTTATCGGAGGTGCCAGAGTAATGGAGGGAGGAACGGCACCAATCATAAAGGGCATACAGCACCTGATAATCCAGAGCCGTGTCTTTTCCTGGATGATAGCTGGTGGTCGCTCCATTGGTATTGGTCTTTTCTTTGGCTCCCACTGCTTGATTCAGTCCTGCCAGACGGAATACCTCTGCCAGCACCTCATCTGCGAGAGCATACACCTCTTCCTCTGTGATAGAGAGGGCTTTTGTAATCGTTAAATAAACGGTGACACTGCTTTCGTTGCCGGAGCTGTCTGCGGCAAAATAGGTGACAGGATAGCGGCCGGTTTTTCCTGGATTCACCTGGCTACTGTCTACCTGATAGGACACCTCGCCGTCCTTGTTGTCTACAGCAAAGACGGATTTTCGGTAGGCAATGGTGACGCCAAGCGGAAAGGAAAGATCACGCGTGCCTAGGATTTCCGGCCCTGTTTTGTCCTTTTTTATCGTAAGCTGGCTGTGAAAGGCGGTTTCATTGCCAAATTCATCCTCTGCAATAAGCTCTACAGTTTGCTTCCCGGTTTTTTTAAAGTCCGGCTTTTTGACGAACCGAACAGAGACAGAAGAGGCGTCGGTGATTTTTTTTGTAAAATCCTTTGGCTTGGCTGTTTCCCCCAGCCAGAGCGAGAGCTTTTTTTTCGTCACCTTAGGCGCGGTCGTATCCGCTACGATTAGTTCCACCGGGACAGTCATTCCGTTTGCCTTTAGAGTAATCTGATGGACTCCGGCCTGCGATAAAAGCGGGGTGATATCAGTTTGATAGGAAAGCTCGTCAGAGCGTGGAAAAAATCTGGAATCTGCACTGCTGTAAGAGGAGATCTCGGCTTCTGAAAACTGGTAATGGGAAGCGGAAAAGGTTTCGTCACCCAGCTCGGCCTGACAGGAGGCCTGCACACCGCAGACCGTCAGGCTGACCGAATATTGGCTCTCATTCCCTCCGGCATCTGTAAAATGCAGAAGCAGAGAGTAGCTTCCCGGAGACAGTTCTGAAATCGCTTTTGCCGGAGCGTTTTGGGAGGCACTGGAAGCATTTGGCTCAGATGGAAAATCGTTTTGAAAAGGCAGATTTTCCTCCGCCAGAGGTTTTGTTTGGGAGATTGCCTCCTTCTGAGAGGTAGTATTTTTTCCGGAAGTAGTATCCTCAGGAAGCGGATAAAGGCGCAATACTAAAGCAGTTTCTTCCTCCAGGCTGGCTAAAAAATCTTTCAACTGTAAGGGAGCGCCGACTGGTATGGTTACATCCTGTATGGTGGCGACAGGCGGTCTGGTATCACGGATGCGCAGCAAACAGACCTGCGTCCGGCCATTGACTAAAAACTGTACCGGGTAATCGCCTGGTACATGCGTATCAATAGCAGTCAGGTCTGTTAGAAGATGATAATTCAGCCCGGGAATCCCCAGGCGAAGAAATTCTCTTCCGGTCAGCTCCCAGTCGCCTGCTTCTAAGGTGAGACGGCTTTTTAAGGGAGAGGAAAAGAGCCATGCCCAAAAAAGAATACCCGTCAGCAGCATAAGGCTGGCTATGGTGATAGCTTTAAAATACTTCCGTTTTTTCATATAGCCTTTGTGATACCTTTCTGTATATCCGTGTATATCAGATAGGGTATGCCCATTTAGGAATTAGCTTTGATTACGTCGCTCATATCATACATTCCGGCAGGCTTTCCAGCCAGGAATTTTGCGGCCTGGATCGCACCCTTGGCAAAAATTGCTTTGGAATAGGCGGTATGCTTAAATTCGATTACCTCGTCGGTTCCGGCGAAGATGATCTCATGCTCGCCGACAATCGTACCGCCTCGTACCGCCGAAATCCCGATTTCCTGCTTGCTGCGCTTCTGGCGTACCTGGCTTCGGTCATAGACATAGGAACAGGCGTGTTCCAGGCTTTCGTTGATCGCATCGGCCAGTGCTAAGGCAGTTCCGCTCGGCGCATCCAGCTTTTGATTGTGGTGCCGTTCTACGATTTCTATATCAAAGCCTGCATCAGCCAGAACCCCGGCTGCTGTCTGCAAAAGCTTTAAGAGCGTGTTGATGCCAAGGGACATATTGGCAGAGCGCAGGACGGCAGTAGACTCTGATAATTTTTTGGCCTTGTCTAGCTGTTCCTCGGACAGTCCGGTCGTACAAAGCACCAGCGGGAGTTTTCTTGCTTCGCACCAGGCAAAGAGGGAGTCCATCGCCGGGGCAACGGAAAAGTCAATCACGACGTCAGCCACGACGTCACATTCCTGCGGGGTGGCAAAGACCGGATAAGGGCAGTCCTGCGGCAGAGCCGGATCAATTCCGGCGACGATAGAAAGCGTATCGTCCTGTGCGGTCAGATCGTGGATGGTTCTGCCCATTTTCCCGCCGCAGCCGTGCATAATCGCTCGTATCATATGAAATCATCCTTTCTGATAGTTGATGTGATATTCTTTTACGCCAACATTATAGCATATACGGAGGGACTCGTACAGATTTTTTTATGGAGACTTCTGGCTTTTTACCAGAATAAAGCGGTGCTTGGGATTGCAAAATTCTTCCTGTTATGATATGGTATAAGAGAATAACAGCAACGGGGGATTTCAGGCTGATATATCAATTAAAAGTACAAAAAAGGGGGAAAGATTATGAAAAGAGAACGTATAACCGTGAAAATGCTATGCAGTATAGTCCTTACTGTTATATTGCTGCTTTGTCTCTTTTCACAGGCTGAGGCAGCGGCTCATCCTGCTGTCTACAGCAAAATGAGCGATTCCTATAAGTCCAGTGTCTATTATCAGCGGCTTATGGCGGTGGAGCTGACCGGCAACCAGATCACGGATTTGATTCAGGTGGCCAGCTCTCAGCTAGGCTATCATGAGAGCAGTGACAAAAATCAGCTCGACGGCAGCGGAACGACGCATGGGAATTGCACGGAATATGGAAAGTTTACCGGGACGAACGGTCAGCCCTGGTGTGCCAGCTTTGTGAGCTGGTGCTTTAGGGAGGCGGGCATTCCTACTTCTATTATGCCTACCAGTGCGGGGTGCGGCGGGCTGCGCCGCAGCGTGTATAACAACGGAGCTACCTGGCACAGCGTAGAGTCCGGCTACAAGCCTAAGGTTGGCGATCTGCTTCTTTATGAGAATATGAACAGCAGCTATACCTATTATATCTATGCCAGCCGGGATGCCAACGGCGTGCCAAGCTCTTCCAGTCACGTAGGGATCGTGGTTTCCGACTTTGATGAGGCTACCCAGACCTATGCGACGATTGAGGGAAACGGAAACGGGGGCTGTGTCAAATATCTTGGCTCCCAGAAGCTGATGATGTTAGGGCCAAAGCAGGGCGGAGGAACGATAAACCGCGTACAGGGCTTTGTCACCCCGGCCTACAATACCGGCTCCGGCTCTGGCTATGATGGCACACAGGTAGATCAGTCCCTCACGGTATCCCTGACAGTTCCTACCGATCCGGCCTATACCGCAAAGCAATATGTATCCGATAATAATGCTATGGTGGTCAGCCGTATTGCAAAGCCTGCAGGAAGCTCTATTACCAAATCCGGCCTGATTCTTTCCACAGCAGACGGCAGGGTGATCAAAGATCATGTAGAAAATGTCACGAATGTGCGAAACAGCACTACCGTGTTCCACGCATGGTATGATATACAAGGGGAACTGGGAGTTTCACTGAACTCAGGAACGACCTATCAATATCAATTTTATGCAGTCGTCAACGGAAAGCTGTTTTATGGAAATACCTATACGCTCCGTACTACGGGCGCCGCTGCATCCTATACGGTGAACTTTAACGCCAATGGCGGAACTGTTTCGCCTGCTTCTAAGACTGTTACCACCGGGGATGTATATGGAGATCTGCCTACCCCTGTCAGGGATAGCTATTCGTTCCTGGGGTGGTATACCAGTCCGGACGGCGGTGCTATGGTGACAGCCGACACCAATATAGCGCTGACGGGCGATCAAACGCTTTATGCACACTGGGAGCTGGGCGTGGAGGCAGAGGAGGATCGTGTCGTAACGGGCGAAAATGAAGCCAAGGTGACATTTGAGCAAAAGGATGTAGCAGGAAACGATGGTGTGGTTAGCATTACAAAGGCGGCTCCAAAGCTGAACATTCGCATGAACAAGTCTGTCGGTGCTGTTATTTCCGATTTGAAAGTGTATCTTTGCACGCCTACCGGCACCCGCTTTTACTCCTTTTCAGGGAGAGGTCATGAGACACAGACGGATCGTTCCTCTGTTTCCTTTGCCTGTACGTTGAATGAAGCCAGCTTAGAGAAGATCACACCTGGTCTTGTTTATCAATATGAGGTACAGGCGGTAGTAGATGGTATGACCTATCTTAGCGAGCGTTGGAACTTCCGGCTGGAGGGGACGTCTGCTCCAACAGAAAAAACATATAACGTCTCCTTTCTCAATCCTCTGAATATGGTGGTTTATGGAAAGGTTCAGGTGGTCAATGGAGGGCGTTATACCTTCCCGGCTACGCCAGAGTTCCCTGGGATGATTTTTACAGGCTGGTATACGGCGAGCGGAACGAAAATTACCGAAGACACCATTGTGAATCTAACCGGCGATCAGACGCTTTACAGTCGTTGGAAGAATGACGATACCAAGAATGACACAACGTCCGTCACAAAAACTCCGGTTGATATCAATAAGGCTGAGATTAGCTACAAGAAGCAATATACGTATAACGGCGAGGCAATTCGGCCGGCTGTAAAGGTGGCGTACGGGGGCAGAACCTTAACAGAGGGAACGGATTATTTCGTTTCGTATCCGGAAGCCAATACGAAGCCAGGGTTTGGCAAGCTTGTCGTAAAGGGCGAGGGAGATTATACCGGGAGCGTTACAAAGACGTTTCAGATTTCTCCAAAGAAAACGACGTTGACCGCAAAAAACAATGCCAAAGGAAAGCTGGCTGTCACCATTAAAAAGGCATCCGGTGCAAGCGGCTATGAGATTTCCTACGCCACCAGTAAGAAAAACGTCAAGAAGGTAAAGACGACCTCTTTGAAAAAGACCCTGTCCGTGAAGAAGGGAAAGCTTTATTCGGTACGGGTACGCAGCTATAAAAAAGTAGGAAGCACCTATATTTACAGCGGCTGGAGCGATTCCTATAAGGTAAAGATTAAGAAATAACCAGAAAAAATAATCAGAAAAAATCTCCAAACAAAACCGGACACTTTCAGGCATAACGCCTGGAAGTGTCCGAAAATATTTCTGACAAAGACTTTTGGGCAGGATGCACACTACGTATATAAGGAAATGCTTTCATGTCATAAAAGCTTTAATTGCTTCATTTCCTGTTTTAACCGTTCCAAAAGCTCCGGGCTTTCCTGCTCCAGTTCGGTAAGAGGAGCCCGCAGCGTTCCGCCGCATTTTCCCATGAGCGCCAGCGCCGCCTTGACTGGAATCGGATTGACGACGCAGAACAGGGCGCGGATCAGAGGGAGCGTTAGAAGCTGCAGCCTGGCTGGTTCTTGTATATTTCCATGCAGATATTCCATCACCATCCGATGAGTTTCCTCCGGCATCACGTTAGAGAGAACGGAAACGACACCCTTCCCGCCCAGGGACAAAAGCGGGACGATCATATCGTCGTTGCCGGAGTAAATATCCAGGCATCCGTCGGCGAGCGCGGCCAGATCTGCAATCTGGGAGATATCTCCGCTGGCTTCTTTGATAGCGACGATATTCGCACATTCCTTAGCGAGTGTCACCGCTGTCTGAGGCAGCAGGTTGACGCCGGTACGGGACGGAACGTTGTAGAGCATAACCGGAACCGGAACGGACTCGGCAATCGCTTTGTAATGAGCGATCAATCCCTTTTGCGTTCCCTTGTTATAATAAGGAGTAATAGATAAAATCGCATCTGCGCCGCATTCTACGGCATCTCTTGACCATTCTATGGCCGTTTTGGTGATGTTTGTCCCGGCTCCGGCAATGACCGGAATCCGATGCGCCACCGTTTCTACGGTATAACGGATACAGGAGCGGCGTTCCTCCGGTGTCAGCGCCGCTGCTTCGCCGGTACAGCCGCAGACGATGATGGCGTCTGTGTGGCCGGCTATCTGAAATTCAAGAAGCTCTCCCAGCCGTTTGTAGTCGATTTCTCCGGTCTCAGTAAATGGAGTAATCAGGGCAACTCCAGCCCCTTCAAAAATAGACATGTTCAGACCTCCTTACTATCCGTGCTGTAAAGCAGCTACAATTTCTTCGGTTTTCATTCCCCGCGAGCCTTTGATTAAAACAGCATCTCCGGGACGCAGTTCTGCCTTGAGGAAGGCGGCAGCTTCGGCATTTTCCTCAAAATGATGGCAGGAGAGAGGCGGATCGGCAGGCCTGACCTCCTCCAGAAAGCCCTTTTCGATCAACAAACTTTCGGTTCCGATGGTGATCAGGCAGTTGATTGGTGCCTGGTCAGCCTGGCCGATTCTACGGTTATGGAGAGCCAGAAAGGTGCCAACCTCGCGGTGAAGTGCTTCAGATTGTTCCCCCAGCTCCAAAACATCGGCTAATACGACAAAGCGGCGGGAGAGATTCTTCGTAGAGACAGAGGACAACACCTCTATCGAGCTTTTCATCGAATCCGGGCTGGCATTGTAGGAATCGTCCAAAATTCGGATACCGTTTGCTTCTATCAGGTTGCCGCGCATCGCGAGAGGTGCATAAGAGGCCAGTCCCTGCTTTGCTGTTTTGGGCGGGATGCCAAGCTTCCAGGCAACGGTCAGAGCGGCTAAGGCATTTCGGACATTGTGGAGTCCCAAAACCTGTAATTCGATGAACGCTGGCTCTCCGTCTGGATAATGGAACAGAAAGGTCTGGCCTGTTCCAGAAGCTTGGATCTGTGTTGCATAGAAGGCGGGCGTTGTTTTGGAGGTTTCTATGCTTCCCTCTGCACCAAAAAATATCAGGCTGTTTTCTGACATCTTTTGAGGGAAAGAAAAAAATGGTGTCTTTTCGTAGAACAGGGTTTGACAATCAGCCAGGAGTGGATCGTCTGCATTTAAAAACAACATGCTTTTTTCCTGAAAGAAATCCGTAATATGTAATTTTTCGGAACGGATGTTTTCCTGGCTGCCCAGGTTGCCGATATGGGCAACGCCGATATTCGTCATAATCGCATGATCCGGTCTGGCCATAGCAGCGAGGCGGGACATTTCTCCGAATTCACTCATGCCCATTTCTATAACGGCGGCCTGATGGCGGCGCTCTAACCCAAATAGCGTCAGCGGAAGCCCTACTTGGCTGTTTTGATTTCCGGCGGTTTTGTGAATCGTCAGAGCAGTTTCCAGTGCGGCGGCAACCATTTCCTTTGTGGTGGTTTTACCGACGCTTCCGGTAATTCCGATCACAGGAATGGAAAACAGGCTTCGATACCAGGCAGCCAGAGACTGGAGGGCGTCCAGAGTATCTTCTACTTCAATACAAGTAAAGTAAGGCTTGCCGTAGTAGCTTTGTTCTGGGTTGGAAGCTGGTTTCTGGTATTCTGTATCACAATGGAGAAGGGGTGTCTTTTTGGCACAGGGAGAAAGAAGTCTGACCCCCTCTAAGGATAACAGCTCCTGGCCTTTGGCGGATTGTAGCCAGCTTCTGGAGGCAAGGGCGGCGGTGGCTCCGACCTCCCTTGCGTCTGGAATAAAACGGTGGGCATCTACCCGCTCTCCGACGAGAGGGACGAACAGAGTATGATGTCCGGCCGCGGCCAGATCTGCCAGCTCCCTGGAATTGGTGCTAACCGCATCGATCCAAAGAGGAGAATCCTCTTTTTCGGTAAACCTGTCGGCAAAAATCTGGTAGTTGGCAGGAGTTTTCGTTTCAGCCGAAGCATGCAGCGCCTGTAAAATTGCAGGAAATGTTATTTTTTCCATGAGTAAGCTCCTTCCTTTATCACATCTGCTACCAGCTCCCGTTCATCCATATGGTGCTTGGCGCCCTGGATTTCCTGGTAGTCCTCATGTCCCTTTCCGGCCAGGACAATGACGTCGCCCTCTCTGGAATGGTCAAAGCAGTACCGGATGGCCTCCTTTCGATCCGGAATCGTCACATATGCGCCGTCGGCACGGCGAACGCCGATCAAAATATCCTCAATGATGGCCATTGGCTCTTCGTTCCGCGGATTATCAGAGGTGACGACTGTCAGATCGGCCAGCCTGGAGGAAGCCTCTCCCATTTCATAGCGTCTGGCTTTATCCCGGTTGCCTCCGCAGCCAAACAGACAGACAAGGCGTTTTGGCTTGTATTCCCGTAAGGTAGTCAGCAGGCTCTCGAGGCTCATTGCATTGTGAGCGTAATCGATCATCACAGTAAAATGAGGAGCAACTGGGAGAATTTCGATTCTGCCCTTTACCCGCACATCCTTCAGAGCGGACTGGATGGCCGGGACAGGTACTCCAAAATGCCTGCAGATCGCAATCGCCGTCAGGGAGTTGTAGACGGAAAAGCTGCCTGGTACGTCAACCTCTACGTCAAAGTCGCACAGCCCGGAAACATGATAGCTTACCCCAAGAATACCAGGTTTTGTCAGCAAACAAACGTTTTCTGCCCTGAGATCTGGCTGTAACGGCAGATCGCTTTTAGAAACATTCTCTGCGCCAAAGGCAGGAACGGCAGATGTTTCTGGTATGGCATAGCCAAAGGTTTCGATTTCGCAGGTATGTCCGGCCAGTACACCCTCTACATGCTCGTTATCCAGGTTGACGATTCCCAGCCTGCACTGTTTAAAGAGCAGTCCCTTACAGTGCATATAATCTTCAAAATCCTTATGCTCATGCTCTCCGATATGATCCGGCTCAAGATTGGTGAAAATCCCGTAGTCAAAGGTAAAGCCGGATACACGGTGGAGCATCAACCCTTGAGAGGATACCTCCATGACCACACTGTCACAGCCTGCTTCTATCATACGGCTGAAATATTCCTGTACCAGATAGGATTCCGGTGTGGTATTGGCAGAAGGAATGGCTTCGTCTCCAATGATTGTTTCAATCGTTCCAATCAGGCCGGGATGGAAGCCGGAGCGTTCGAGAATGGCTTTTACCATATAGGTGGTCGTGGTTTTTCCTTTTGTCCCGGTAATGCCAATCGTTTTCAGCTTTTCTGCCGGATATCCGAACCAGGCGGCAGACAGGCAGGCCAAAGCGAGTCTGGCGTTTTCTACACGAATGACGGTAATCTCCTTTGGGGCGGAAATCTCCCGCTCGACGACCAGAGCCAAGGCACCTGCCGCAATGACCTGGGGAATAAAGTCATGAGCATCCCGAACCGTACCAGAAATGCAGACAAACAGACTGCCGGAGGTGGCTTTGCGGGAATCGTAGACCAGGGAGGTGATATCGGTTTCCAAGGTCCCCTGCAGCAAGGTATAGTCCATACGTTCTAATAATGTAGAAAGCTTCATAGCAATTATTCTCCTTTACAGTTCTCCTTCAAATACAGTGGTAGCAGGGCCGGTCATCTGAATATGGTCGCTTTCCCGATCATAGAAAATCTCCAGGTCGCCGCCAAGCAGATGAACCAGAACCCGGTCGTCGGTTTTCTCGTTCAGGATACAGGCCATAACGGAGGCACAGGTTCCGGTGCCACAGGCCAGAGTTTCGCCGGAACCTCGTTCCCAGACGCGCATACGGATTTCCTTCCGGCTCAATAGCTGCACGAATTCGGTATTGGTACGCCTTGGAAAGCAAGGATGGTTTTCAAATTTAGGGCCGATTTGTTCTATCGGAAAGGAAGTCAGATCCGTATCCTCTAAAAAGACAACGGCATGGGGATTGCCCATGGAAACACAGGTGATGCGGTACTCTCCTCCACCTACCTGGATCGGCTGGTTGACGACCCGATCCAGATAGCTATCAGGGCATTGCCTGGCACTGCCAGCTTCCGGAGGTTGTTTGGTATTGCCATTGTCAGGAGTTTCCTTGCGAATAGGAGGAACAGGCTGGTTAGACAGGCAGACCGGAATCTGCGCTGGATCGAGCAGAGGTGTTCCCATATCCACCGTAACGGTCTGTACCAGTCCGTCCTTGCCAGGATGAAGCATCAGTTGCTTGATACCGGCTCCGGTTTCGATAGAAAGGCTGGTTTTTTTGGTCAGACCCTTGTCATAGACATATTTGCCGACACAGCGGATGCCGTTGCCGCACATCTCGGCCTCCGAACCGTCCGCGTTATACATTCTCATCCGAAAATCCGCCTGCTCCGAAGGGCAGATCAAAATAAGTCCGTCCGAGCCGATACCAAAATGCCGGTTACTTAGCCGGATAGCCAGCTCAGCCGGATGCTCTACTGCTTCCTTTGCTGCGTCTATGTAAATATAATCGTTTCCGCAGCCGTGCATTTTTGTAAATTTCATATTAGTTTGCTCCTTATGTTATTATTTTTTATGATAGGCAGGAAAGATTTTCGCCCTTCCCTGGTGTACGGACACGTTCCCATTTTGCTAAACAACTTGCTTCCATTTTAGTATATAAAACAGGATTTATTATTAAAATATTATAAAGTGCTTGAAGGCTTTCATATAATGCTTTAAGATAGAAAAAAGAAAACAGTCAGGCGGGAGGTGCTGTGGATGGACGGCGGGCGGGAGCGAGGACAAAAAAGAGGGTACTTAAATCAGAACTTTCTGTTTTTTCATTTAAAGGATCGAAAAGAGGAGCAATACGACTACCATTATCATGAATTTAACAAGATGATTCTCTTGCTTTCCGGCAAGGTGACGTATATGATAGAGGGAAAGACCTATTTTTTAAAGCCATGGGATATTTTGTTAATCAATCACCATGACATTCACCGCCCTGTGATCGATGCAAGCGAGCCGTATGAGCGGATCATTCTCTGGATCAGCCCGGAGTATATCCGGCGGTTTTGTGAGGAGGGCGATGATCTGTCTGCCTGCTTTTCGCTGACGGGGGAACGGCGGATGAACTTGATCCGGCTGGAGTCCGGCCTGCAGGAGCGGATGCGGGAGCTGATTGCCGAGCTGGAGCGGTCGGTAAAGGGGAAGGAGTACGGAAGCAGACAGATGGCGGAGGCCTTGTTTGTGCAGATTTTGGTGTATTTAAACCGGATTCAGCTAGGAGAGCCGGCCAAGCAGGGAGAGGACGTTTTAAAATACGATCCAAGGATCGAGAGCTTACTCAAATATATCAATGCTCATCTGCGGGACGAGCTGACGATAGATCGTCTGGCGGCACAATGCTACATAAGCCGGTTTTATCTGATGCACCGTTTTAAAGAAGAGACAGGCTATACGATTTATAATTACATTATGCAGAAACGCTTACTGCTCACAAAGGATCTGATGGAGCAGGGGGTCGGAGCAGCGCAGGCCGCCCAGGAGTCGGGATTCCGCGAATATTCGGCGTTCTTGCGTGCCTTTAAAAAAAACTTTGGTATCACCCCGACGGAATATCTGCTTTCTGGGCGCAGAAGCCTAGAGGATGTTTTAGATTGAATCATACAAAACGAAAAACAGGAGGTATTTAAAATGGAGGAAAAGAGTAACTTTGTAGAGCTGCGGCAGGTGACAAAGACTTACCAGATGGGAGAGGTTGTGATTCATGCGGCGGATGGGATTGATTTTACCATAAAAAAGGGTGAGTTTGTCGTGGTGGTCGGGTCGAGCGGCGCGGGTAAAACGACTGTGTTAAATATTTTAGGCGGGATGGATACGGCCACCAGCGGCCAGGTGTTAGTGGATGGGAATGATATTACGCATTATCGGGGGCGGAAGCTGATTCAGTACCGGAGAGAGGATATCGGGTTTGTCTTTCAGTTTTACAACTTGGTACAGAACCTGACTGCTCTGGAAAACGTGGAGTTGGCGCTGCAGATATCCAAGAATCCTCTGGATGCCAGAGAGGTATTAAAGGAGGTAGGCTTAGGAGATCGGATGGACAATTTCCCAGCACAGCTTTCCGGAGGGGAACAGCAGCGGGTGTCGATTGCCAGGGCATTGGCAAAAAATCCCAAGCTGCTGCTTTGCGACGAGCCGACAGGCGCCCTGGATTATCAGACCGGAAAGTCGATTTTAAAGCTATTGCAGGATACCTGCAGAGAGAAGGGGCGGACTGTGATTGTCATTACCCATAATACGGCGATTTCCCCGATGGCAGATCGGGTGATTCGGATTAAAAACGGAAGGGTACAGGAAATGCAAATCAATCAGACACCTATTCCGGTGGAAACGATAGAGTGGTGAGTAACAACAGCAGGGAAAGGAGTGCGGCATTCTTCTGCTGCCAAAGGAAAGGGTAGAAGAGGGACGTGCCAGAAAATAGCGATGAAACGAGCGCAGAGAAAGGATTTTTTTCGGGAAATAGGGAAAAGTCTCCCTAGATTTTTGTCTATTCTATTGATTACGGCGTTAGGTGTTTCCTTTTACGCAGGAGTACGTTCCGCAGAGCCGGATATGAGGCTGACGGCAGACAATCTGTATGATGAAACCAGATTTATGGATATCCGGGTAGTCAGCACGATGGGGTTGGCAGGAGAAGATTTAGAGGCGATCTCACAGGTGCCTGGAGTAGAGCAGGTAGAGGCCGGAATGGAAGCAGAAGCACTTTGCGAGTTTGATGGCTTGAGTAACCTGCTACATATTTTTTCTCTGGGAGGGAATTTAAACCAGGTACAGGTAGAGGAGGGAAGATTGCCGGAGCAGCCGGGAGAGTGCTTTGGCGACGCCCGCTTTATGGAGCAAAACGGCTGGAAGGTCGGGGATTCGATTACCCTGCATTCCGGGAAACGGGATGCAGACGGAAAGGAAGAGGATATTCTTGAAACTCTTGGACACGCTACGTATACGATTGTAGGCTGCGGCAGCTATGCCAAGTATCTGAATCTGGATCGGGGAACGGCAGAGATTGGGGACGGAAAGTCGGATGGCTTTTTAGGGCTTTTGCTAGAGGAATTTTATCAGGATGCTAAGGCAGCGCAGGCTCCGATTTACCATAGCATTTATGTGCGGGTAGAGGGAGCGGAGGAAGAAAACTGCTATTTGGATGCGTATGAGGCTAAGGTAGACGAGGTCGTAGAACAGATAGAGGGAATCGCGGAGGAGCGCAGCCGTATCCGCTATGAAGCGATCCGGACCGATGCCGAGCAAAAGCTGGCGGATGCGAGAGAGGAAATAGCCGACGGAGAGCAGAAGGTAGCCGATGGGGAAGCAGAGGTAGCCGATGCCGAGGCGGAGTTAGTGGAAGCGGAGGAGGAACTAGCAGAAGCGGAACAAAAGTTGGCAGATGGCAGGAAGGAATTAGACGACGGCTGGGCCTCCTATCAGGAGGGCTTAGAGGAGATAGAAAAAAACGAAGCCGATTTGGCCGAAGCCGAGCAGAAGCTGATGGATGCCAGAGAGGAGCTGCGAAAGCAGCAGGAAACCTTTGACGCTGGAAAGAAGGAATATGAGGATGGTCTGTCACAGCTAGAGGCAGCAGAAAAGCGTCTGGTCTCCCAGGCCGAGCAGCTAGAACAGATGGAGGAACAGTTTTTTGCCGGATTTGAGGCGATGGGGATGACAGATCGGGAGCAGATATTGGCCTATGTCAAAACCGACGAGGAGCTGTCTGCCCAGTACCAGCAGCTAGAGGACGGGAAAGCACAGATAGCAGCCGGAGAGAGTGAGCTGGCAGAAAACCGCAAGGTATTGGAGCAGAGCGGGCAGGAGGTGGCGGCCGGAGAGAAAAAGCTTTCTGAGGCCGGACAGACCTGGCAGAATTCCTGGAATGAGCTGCAGGAGGGAAAGCGGGAGTTAGCGAAGGCGAAGGCAGAGCTGGCAGATGCGAAGGAGGAGCTGGAGCAGGGCGAGGAAGAGGCAGCAGACGGAGAAGCAAAGCTGGCGGATGCGAAGGAGAAGTTTGCAGAGAAAAAAGCGGACGCCGAACAGGAGATGGCGGATGCCAGAAAGGAACTGGCGGACGCCAGAGAGGAGTTGGCAGATGCCAGAATCGAGGTATCCGACGCAGAGGTGGATTTAGAGGAACTAAAGATGCCAGAATGGATGGTGTTAAAGCGGAGCGATTCGGTACAGACATTTATGGAATTTGGGATGGATGCCGAGCGGATCGGAGCGATTGGAGAGGTATTCCCGGCGCTGTTTTTCCTGGTGGCTGCCCTGGTTTGTCTGACGACGATGACAAGAATGGTGGAGGAGGAGCGGACGCAGATTGGAACGATGAAGGCGCTTGGCTATTCCAAGGCCTCGATAGCCTCCAAATATGTTCTCTATGCGCTTTTGGCCTGTCTGATTGGCAGTGTGCTTGGTGCGGTAGGGGGAAGCTATTTATATCCGTATGTGATTATTAAGGCTTATCAGATTTTATATATTGGTCTGCCGGAGCCGATTATGACGATTCATGGCAGCCAGGCAGTCGTATCCATTTTGATAGCTGTTTTCTGTACGGTAGCAGCGACCGCGCTTTCCTGCTACAAGGAGCTGGCTGGTGTTCCGGCAGAGCTGATGCGCCCAGAGGCGCCAAAGCAGGGGAAACGGGTGCTGTTAGAGCGGATTGGGTTTATCTGGAAGCATTTAAGCTTTATCTGGAAATCCTCTCTGCGGAATCTGTTTCGTTATAAAAAGCGGTTGTTTATGACGATTTTTGGCATTGGCGGCAGTATGGCTCTTTTAATGGTCGGCTTTGGTCTGCGGGATTCGATTCAGGAAATTGTCAACAACCAGTATCGGGAGCTATGGACTTATGATGCGCATTTGTCGGTGGATGAGGGAAAAAGCGAGGAAGTAAAGCAGAGCTATCGGAAGGAACTGGAGGATACGATTCCAGAGCTATCGGCAAGCCTGTATGTGCGCACAGTGGCGATGGATGTGGAGGCCAATGGCGTGACGAAAAATGCGAATCTGTTTGTGCCAGAGCGTTTGGACGGACTGAATCAGTTTCTGGTGCTGCGGGATCGCTTATCAGACGAGCATTATACGTTAAAGGAGGGCGGAGCGATCATTACGGAAAAGCTTTCAAAACTATTGAACCTTTCCGTAGGGGATACGATTTACCTTGTAAAAAATGAGACGGAAAAGCTTCCGGTGACAATAACGGCGATTGCGGAAAACTATATGTATCATTATGTCTATCTGACAGAGGCAGATTATCAGAAGCTTTTCCTTAAAAAGCCGGAATACAATCAGATTTTGCTCAAGCTCTCAGAGCTGTCCGAGAGCCGAAAAACGGAGCTTTCGGAGCAGCTTTTGGAGCAGGAAATCGTACAATCTATGACGTTGGTGGAGGATTTGCAGGAGACAGTGGCCAATATGATGCACAGTCTGGATCTGGTTATCTGGGTATTGATTATAGCGGCAGGCCTGCTGGCCTTTATCATTCTTTATAATTTAAACAATATCAGTATTATGGAGCGGCGGCGGGAGCTGGCGACAATTAAGGTACTGGGCTTTTATGATATTGAGGTGGCGGAATATGTCTACCGGGAAAATATTTTATTGACTGTTTTGGGGATTTTGGCCGGAATGCTGATGGGACTTGGCCTGCACCAGTTTGTGATTCGCACCTGCGAAATTGATATGGTTATGTTTGGCCGGAGCATCAAGCTGCCAAGCTATGTGTATAGTATACTGCTTACCAGTTTGTTTGCGATGGCAGTCAATTTCGGAATGTTCTTTAAATTGCGTAAAATTGATATGGTAGAATCTTTAAAAAGCGTTGAGTAAGCATTTGGATTTGTTAGAGTTTACCAGACAGGAAAATGGAAATCCTCGTATAAAAGGTTATCACCTGGGTACAATACAAGTGAGGTGATAACAGTGAAACGAGAGAAGGTTTCGGCATTTTTTAAATCAAAGGGATTTTATGTATCACTTTTTGCAGGCATCTTTGCCGTATTTGTGCTGACTATGGTTTATGCCAACGTGAATTCCGTCAAACGACAGAGTGAGGATGAGTTAGCGAAGCAGGACACTCCGGGGAATTTAGCAGAGGTGAATCCAGCAGGGGAAAGTGCCATTGGTGTAAAGCCGGATGCCACAGGAGGGCAGAAGGATACATCAACAGGAAGTGAAACGGCAAAGGCCGACGGTGAGGCTGCCAAAAACAGTGATATCACAGGCAGCGCGACTCCGGACGGATGGACAGGTGAGATGGCCCAGGGCGATGCATCTTCGGGCGAGGCAGGACAAGGCAATGAGGTGGCCAAGGGAGACACTCCGCAGGGCGGTGAGCTTTCAGGCGAAATGGCAGCAGAGGATACCGCAGGGGAAAACCAGCCAGAGCTGGCAGAGAATGAGTCTGCAGAGACAGCAGATACGACAGAGATCGATCAGGATCTGGCCGCTAATCTGGAGTTGGAGTCGGAGTACGGCGAGGTAGCCGCTACCGACGGAGTATCGGATACCGCAGAGCCTGTCACCTCCGTACAGCCGAATCAGAACATTTTGCAAAACCTCCATTTTCAGGAGGAAAACGGTCTGCTCTGGCCAGCTGAGGGTGCGATTATTAAAAATTACAGTGTGGAAAAGCTGGTCTATTTTGAAACCTTAGAGCAGTTTAAATGCAATCCGGCTGTAATGATTGGCCTAGAGGCAGGAAGCGATGTCCTATGCGGCGCCAAAGGTGTGGTGACGGCCATTACAGAGACCGAGGAACTTGGCAACAGCATCTTAGTGGATATCGGAGACGGCTATCAGCTCCGTTACGCTCAATTAGCCGATCTGCATGTGCAGGTAGGTGATGTTGTGGAGGAAGGCACGGTTTTGGCACAGGTGGCAGAGCCGACCATCTACTATACCAAAGAAGGAAGCAACCTATATTTCCAGGTGCTTCAGGACGGAGAATCCGTCAACCCATTGCTCCTTTTAAGGTGAAACGAGAAGGCAGGCAGAGGACAGGAATTCCTGGGACTCTGCCTGTTTTGTATGTTTGATAAAGAATTATAACGTATAGGTATAAAGTAAGAAACAAAAAAGGACTTCTCAAAACACCATAATTTCTTTATAATAAAAGGCAGAAGGCTTTTAAGAAGAGGAGGGCTTGAAATGGGAGAAAGCACTATCATAAGAAGCCTGCGGGAATCCATCCATCAGGTCTTTGTCGGCAAGGAGGACGTCGTAGAGAATCTACTGGTCTGTCTGTTGGCGGGCGGACATGTGCTGTTAGAGGATGTGCCAGGAGTGGGGAAAACTACGTTGGCAGGTGTTCTGGCAAAAAGTATTTCCTGCAGCTTTGGACGGATTCAGTTTACGCCGGATACGCTGCCGGGAGACGTAGCAGGTGTTTCGGTATACAACATGAAAAGCGGAGAGTTTACCTATCGGGCAGGAGCGGTGATGAATCAAATCCTGCTGGCGGATGAAATCAACCGAACTTCTCCGAAAACGCAGTCGAGCTTATTGGAAGCGATGGCGGAGGGACAGGTGACGGTAGATGGAGTAGCGCATCCGCTGCCTCGGCCATTTCTGGTGCTGGCGACTCAAAATCCGATAGAGTTTCTCGGTACTTATCCTTTGCCGGAGGCGCAGTTGGATCGTTTTATGATGCGGCTTTCGATTGGGTATCCGGGAAGGGAGGAGGAGCTGCGGATGGCAAGCCAGTTTTTAGAGGGAAGGACACCGGATCGGGTAAGGCCGGTCTGTCAGGCAGAGGATATCATAGCGTTGCAGAAGCAGGCGGCAGGGGTACTGATACAGGCGACAGTTTTGGGCTATATCGAGGATATTGTGCTTGGTACAAGAGAGGATCCAGGGTTTTTATTGGGAGCCAGCCCGCGGGCGCTTCTTGCACTATTGCGTGCTGCCCAGGCAAGGGCGTTGCTCCAGGAGAGGGACTTTGTAAAGCCAGATGATGTAAAGGCTGTCGTCATGCCGGTGCTGCTCCATCGGTTGGTGCTTTCCTCTGAGGCGAAGCTGCGCAGGGAGACGGCAGAGGATTTGCTGGATGACGTGATACATAAAATAAAAATTCCAATGTAAGCAGAATAAGAAAAAAGAGGATAAAAAGGATAAGAGAATGAGAAAAACGTTGGGTGCGGTAAGTATGAAATTACATTGGCTGGCGTGGGCAGGCTTGTGGCTGCTTTCTCTGACTGCAATCAGCTTTTCCGGGGGCGCGGTCAGCTATGGCCTCTTTTTTGGTGTGAGCCTGTTGCCGGTGATTTCCTTAGTATATCTTTTGTGCGTATATGGCGGGTTTAAAATTTATCAGCAGACAGAGGGCAGAAGTATGGTATGCGGACAGCCGGTGCCATACTTTTTTGTGCTGCAAAACGATGTCTGGTTTGCCTTTGCGAGTGTCAGCGTCCGGCTGTTTTCTTCTTTTTCTTATGTAGAGGATTTGCCGGGAGATACCGAGTATGAGTTGTTGCCGGGGGATCAGGTGGACTATAAAACACGTTTAATCTGCAAATACCGCGGAGAATATGAGGTAGGGATTAAGGAGGTCGTAGTGGCGGACTGTTTCCGTCTGTTTCAGGTGCGTTATGCGATTCCCAGTACAATCAAGGTGTTTGTATGGCCAAGGCTCGTGGCACTGGAGGAGCTGATTCATGTGCCGGAGTTGTCCGTGCTGCAAAGAGAGCTTGCGGCAGGTGCAGAAGCGGATGTGGTCGTGAGAGACTATGCAGAGGGCGATCCGTTAAGGCGGATTCACTGGAAAGCAACCGCAAAGGAGCAACGCCTCAAGGTAAGAACACAAATCGGAGAGGAACGGCAGGGAATCTCGATTTTTTGTGATACCAGGCGTTACAGCAGGGATATCAAAGAATATCTGCCATTAGAAAACAGGATGTTAGAGGTGCTTCTAGCTTTGGGATTTTTCTTTGCCGAAAGGAAAATAGGCTGCTCGGTTTCCTATGGACAGACTTCTTTGGTAAAAAGTGTTATTTCAGGGAGGAGTGAATTTGACCGATTTTATCAGAAGGCTTCTGAACTGGTATTTCAGGAATGGGAGGATTCGGCAGAGCATTTTGTTCAGGCAGTGGAGCAGGGGCTGTTTTGGGAGAGCAAATTGGTGTTTTGTGTGTTTCATGAGCTGAATTCCCGTGTTTTGGCGGCGACGGAGCGTTTGGCAGCTTCTGGTACGATGGTAGTGATCTACGTGGTGGCAGAGCAGCTTTCAGAGGAGATACTAAGGCAAGGAAGCGAGCGGAGAAGGATAGTGGCCGTACCAATAGAGGCTGCCATAGAGGAGGTGCTGTGATGGGAGGAAACATCCGCCTGAAGGAAGGAGAGCTATATCGCTTTGGAAATGCTTTGCTGCTGGCTTTGCTGGTTTTATTTGGGGCAGGAGAGCTGTTAGGTGTGGAGCAGCCCGGGGTATGGCATATGCTGATCGTGCTGGGAGTATTGCTATTGCTTTTGGCAGCCAATTTCCTATCCGGGCAGAAAAAATGGTTTTTCTTGCTGTCGGTGTTGATTTGCGCTGGGATGGTGGTGGTGACGGTCGGAATAAAAAACGTAGCATTTTTTTTGCAGGCCTATCTGCGGTGGCTGGTAGGCGGCGACAGGAGTGTGATAGGAGGGGAGGAGTCTCTTTTAACAGAGCTGCATCAGGAAAATGGCGCTGTCAAGTCTTTTTTGAAGGGGTATGGGCTGCTGCAGACCGCCTGGATAACGGCCGTGTGCTATTTTCTGCAGATGTTGCTGGAACGGGTGCCGGTTTTAAAAAAGGGTCTGGCCATCGTTTTGCTGATTGGCCTGGTTTTTGCCCTTTTCGCGCAGAGCGAGATAGAGCAGCCTGGCGTTGTTTTTTTCATAGGCTATTTGCTGACCGTAGTGATAGAAGGAATAGAGGGGCATTGGAAAAAGGTAAGAAAACGCAACAAAAAAGCATATATGGTATGGATGGCGCCTTTTTTGGCGGGGTATTTGCTGCTGCTTTTTTCCATGCCTGTACCAAAGGAACCCTATGACTGGGGATGGGTAGAGAATCTCTATTATAAAATAAAGGAAACCTTCGTGACAGCAGCACAGGATGCGATCCGAGGGGACAAAGAGGATTTTGGCATGGCCTTTTCCGGTTTTTCCGGGGAAGGGGAGCTGCAGGAGGGCGTCCGGGAGGAAGCGCAGCCAGTTATGTCAATTAAAAGCAAGGACAGTCTGAGGACGAACCTCTATCTGGCAGGAAGGGTTTATGATACCTTTGACGGAACACAGTGGCAGCAGGAGGCGGAGGGCTTTTTGCAGGAGCGTTTTTTGGATACGCTGGAGACGCTGTATGCGGCGAGAGGCTTTGACGAGCTTCATATGAGAGACTATTTGGGGCGGACAAGCCTGACTCTTCGTTACGGCTATTTTAATACCCAATATGTATTTCAGCCTCTGAAGCTGTGGGAGCTAAAGGGCAGTAAGCGGCTGGAGTATTCGGATTTGGGCGGGAGCCTGGTATGGGACAGACAAAGAGGCTATGGAACGGAATACCAAATGGAATACTTTCAATTAAATCTGGGACAGCCGGAGTTTCTTCGGTTTTTAGAGGCAGCGGAGACTACAGAAGTGACAGGAGAAGTAACACGAGGAACAGGTGATCCTCTCTGGAATCAGGTGTTGGCGGAGTATGAGCGCAGGATGGGGGAACGGACGGATAAGGAGACAATAGAAGCTTACCAGCAGTATGTGTATGCTACCTATTTGCCGGAAGCCAAATGGACAGGCAGCTTGTCAGAAGAGGGAAGAGTGAGGGTATATCTGACGGATTTGACAGAGGGCTGCCAGACAAGGGTAAGCACACTTTTGGCTATCGAGCAGGAATTGTCTGCCCTTCGGTATACCCGGACGCCGGGAGCAATGCCGGAAACGGTGACGGATGAAGAGAGCTTTTTGGATTATTTTTTGTTAGAAAGCAGACAAGGGTACTGTACTTATTTTGCAACAGCCTTTGTGCTGCTGGCGCGGGCGGCAGGGCTTCCAGCCCGGTATGTAGAGGGATTTTTGGTTCCGGCACGGGATACAGCACAGTATGGATCGGACGGAGAGTTGCTGGTGTATTCCAGTATGGCACATGCTTGGCCGGAGGTTTATTTAGACGGAATCGGCTGGATTCCCTTTGAGCCGACGCCTGGCTACAGCGGGATGCGGTATACGCCATGGAGTACCGCGCAGACAGAGGCAGGCAGCAATCCGTATGGAGCAGGCGGAGACGGGAAGGATGGTCAGGGAACAGACGGAAGGAATGAGGAAGAAAATGACTTAGGATACCTGACGTCGAATCCGGTAGGAGAGGAGGAAGCATCAGAAGGGGAGATAGAGGATATGGAGGAGGAAACAGAGAACGGAGAGGAAGGGAAAAGAGGGTTTCTGGCAAGGCTATGGAATTGGGAAACGGCAAAGCGGCTCTTAGGGATGTGCAGCCTGGCTTTGGCGGCAGTGCTGTTTGGTGGTATAGCATTGTTACTGGGGGATGCTCTGATCTGGCACTTCCGTTATCGGAGAATGGATGCTGCCGGGAAGCTAAAGGTAAACTTGTCACTGAATTTGCAGATCCTGGCCTGGCTGGAGAGGGAGCTTGGAGAGAAGCAAAGTGGAGGAAGAGTAAAACCAAGAAGAGCGAAGCAAAGCGGGGGAAAATGGAACGAGGAAGCACTGGGATACCAGACAGAGACGCTCCAAGAGCTCCGGGAAAAAGGCCGGGCGCTCCTGGAGGCGGAGTCTGTGTGGCTTCCGCTCTGTTTTATAGAAGATTATGAGGAAGTCCTATATGGCGGAAGAACTGTGCGGGAAGAGATGCTGGCAGAAGCAGCCGAGGAGCGGAGAGAGCTGCTGGACCTGCTGAAGCGGAAAATGGGCTGGCGGTATATGCTTTACTGGCTAAAGCTGTTCCCAGCGTTAGCGGCAGTTTGAGCTGCTTTTATCGGTTTAAAAAGCGGTTATAGCTGTCTTGCTTGATTTTCAGACAATCCTCCAGTCCGTATTGAGAGAGGGAAGCAGCAAACGCATCATAGCCATCCATAGATTCGGTTCCCATAATAAATTTCACAGTCATTTCTTCTACGAATGTCGTGATATTGGTGTAGGTAGTGCTGAAAGCAGCGCTTTCCTCTGCAGTCATGCTGACTTCCGGCGGCAGGAGCATTTCGGTGGAATCCTGTTCCCACACCTTCTGGCATGCCAGTACCACCAGATCCATCTGTGGTACGTTCAAAGGTAACGCCTTCGATGCCGAAATTATTTAAAATCCATCCTTCCTCACTATAGAGGTAATCCAGCCAACAGCAGGCCAGCTCTGGGTTCTGGCAGGAGGTAGTCAGGGAAACAGATTTGCCTCTGGCACGATAGCCGGAAAATAGGCTTTGTGATTGCTCTCCCTTCGTTAAAACTGGGTTTTTAGCACCAACCAGGTAAAAATCTTCCTCTTCCGTCAAATGATAATCGCAGTATAATACGTCGGCGGAATACCCCCACAAGGAAGCTCCTGCCCCGGTTTTTCCGGTTCCGAAGGCTTCGTTGGAGGTTATGATACGGGCATCGTTTACCGTAAAGTCTGGATCGATCAGCCCTTCTGCGTACCAGTCCCGAAAAAGTTTGACAAATTCCTTGTAGCCTGGCTCAGCCGGGCCGAATTTAACCGTGTCCCCATCCAGGTAAAAGTCTGGCATGACGTGATAAGCAGAGGTGAAGGCTCCGAAATTCATCGTTCCGTTGCTACCGATAGAAAGCGGGGCAACAGTTCCTTTTTCTTCTTTAAAAGCTGTTAAAACCGTATGCCATTCGTCGATGGTTTCCGGGACCTGTAGACCGAGATCATCCAGCCAGTCCTTCCGAATTAAAAGGCCGCCCCAGAACATTTGTCCGCCAATGGAGGTGCCGTCTGCGGAAAGGCTGTAGATCGAAACAATTTTTCCAGAATCAGTCCGGCAGGTTTTAGAGGCTTCCGGAGAAGAATCGATCAGCTCAAGGTAATTTGGCATGTATTCCTTTGTCAGATCCGTCAGATCCAGTAAGATTCCGTCCTCAACTCCCTTTTCTAGACCTCCGGTATAATAGCTGTCAGCGCCGACTAGAATATCTGGATAATTGCCAGAAGCCATCATCAGGCCAAATTTTTCACTGGCCTCTGTGCTGCCTGCCGTAATGAAATCAACATGAACGTTCGTGCGCGTTTCCAGCTCCTGGATGGTAAGCAGGTCGTTGACATCGTCGATGTACTGATTGGTATAGGACATCCAAAGGGTAAGGGTTTCCTTTTCCTCACATAATGGAAGGGAAGGTGTTACAGCGACGTCAGCCTCCGAATTCGTCTGTCCAGAGGTGGTATTGTCTTTAGACGAGGTGTCTGTGTCACCAGAGGTATTTTCTGAAGTTGGATTCTCTTTGTCAGTGTTTTCAGAAGAACTGTCAGCAGGTGTCGTGTCGGAATGTTTTGCGCCGCATCCTGTGGCCAGGATACTAAGACAAAGGATCAGAACCAAGAATAAGGACAATGCTTTTTGGGATAGATTACATTTCTTTCTCATCATAGTCTCCTTTCGGTAATGGTTATTCTCCATATTGGTATTGCATTTTGGCAAAGAAATCATCAAAGATAAAGGCAGGATCGATACTTTGATAAACCAGGATCCGTCTGTGGTAGTCTGGACGGAGCTTATAGGAGCCATCGTCTAAAATCACAGGCGACCCAGTTTCAATTCGTCTGCCAGACTGTGCAAAGAGCAAGAATCCGACAACAGGGCTGTCTCCCAGTATCCAGAATTCTCCGGAGCCGTATCCGGTTGCCAGATCCGGCGAGGTTGGCTTTCTACTTTTTTTCTGTTCGGCCTTTCGTCTGTCCTGTACCTGCTTGTTGACCTCCCAGAGCTGTTCGCATAGGTATTTGCCAGGTGTGCCGCAAGGATAAAGCTTTTGAGAAAGCGTGGCAAAGGAAATCACCATTTGGGTGTAGATGTTAGAAGGAATTTGCCAGAGCGGGATCGGGCTTTCCATAAGAATCCGGGCGGCCGTGATATCGTTGCAAAGATTAAACTCCCATCCCCCTTCTGGATAAGCAGCGCCTCCGATCCAGATACAGGTTAGCTTTTCCGCGATTTCTGGCTTTTTGCATAAGGCGATAGCCAGGTTCGTGACGGCTCCCTGCGCCAATAAAAAGAGCGGACGGTCATCCTGGCGGAGTGCTTCCTCAATGATAAAATCAGATGCCTCATTTTCTTCATAGCAGGTTTTAGATTCCATAGCAGGTGCTCCTTTTAAGACCGGGATATGTTTGCCGGGTTCCATGATGGACAAAAGCATTTGGATTGCCTCATAGCTTCGTTCTACGCTATCCTGCTGATGGGCGAAATTTGTAGCGTTGATTGCCCGAATATCTAACTTGGTGGTTAAGAGTGCCTGGGCAATGGCAAAGGCATCGTCTCCTTCACAGGCGCAGTCGCTGTCTAAAATTACCCGTATTGGGGAGGTGCCGTAGGGGTCGTAGGGATACTGTTTCTTTGGCATATGTTCACGTCCTTTCTGTTTGTTTGTGAGTGTTTGCTGTTCTGGTGTAACCAAAGAAAGTTTTGATTGCACTTTTTGGAATTCACAAGTAAAATCATAGCATAGGACAGAGGGCTTGTATGTTACCTGCGGTATACAGGAAACGGATTTTTTGTTACCGGAGACGGAGAAAAGAGAAAAAAGGAAGGATGGGAAATTCCTGTGCAGATTTTAGAGATCAAGGAAGAATTGGTAAAAAGAGCAACAGAGTACGCCGGAGAGGGGCTGCCGGAGGGCAAACGAGAGCCAGAGGGATACTGGGTTTACGGTCATTTTAATGATTTCAGGGAAGCTGTTTGACCAAGAATTTTTTCAAAACATAGAGGATGAGCAAATAAAGATGTTTTTTTATAATGCCCTGCGCCAGCAAGAGCGGATCAAACAGTTTTTACATTTCATCCCACGGAAAAAGGGGGAGGAAGGAGAAAACCAGAGGCTGGGGCAGGAAATACGGGAATTGTGGGAGTGGCTTGTAAAAGAAATGAAGGAAACAAAGCCTGGTTGGCATCAGGTGACAAATGGGTTGACACTTCGTCTGCTCAGTTGCCTGATGGAACATTTTTCTATCCAGTTTGTCAATCAGCAAAGGCTGAAACTTAGCAATATTGTATACCAGGAAATCGTTGCATACCTTCGGGAGCATTATGCTTCCGTCACTAGGCAGGAGATTAGCGGGCGCTTTCATTACAGCGAGGATTTTATCGGTAAAATGATAAAGGAAAACGCAGGGATGACTTTCCAGCAGTTACTACAGGAGATCCGTCTGGAGAGGGCAGTCTGGTTATTGCAGGAAAGTACCTTGCCCATCGATCAGATTATCTATGAAGTGGGATATCAAAACAGAGGCTATTTTTATCAGATTTTTATGAAAAAGTACGGTTGTAAGCCATCAGTGTGGAGAAAAGAGCATGGATAAAGGGCCATGCACGGATGTCTGGAACCTGCATATATTGATAGAAACGGAAGCGATACATAAGGGTGACAATCCGCAGCCGGAGCCTTTTACATTCCTTGCGCTTCCGTTTCCGAATAAAATACAAAATAAAAACCCAAACCGGCTGCTTGATAGGAGCCATAGAACCGACAGGATATCGTTTCCTGAATATCTGGTTCTATGGCTCTTTTGTATCAGTGCAGCGGCATGACAGATAGGTATTGGTACATCAGGATAAAATGGCACAGGCTGCCGCCCATCACAAACAGATGAAAAATTTCATGTGTTCCAAAGAAGGGGTGTCTGGCGTTGAAAACCGGAAGCTTTAGGGCATAGATGACGCCTCCGACGGTATAGATAATACCGCCTATTAACAGCCACCAAAACGCAGGTCCGGAAAGTACGGCTACGATTTGGGAAAAGGAGAGGACACACAGCCAGCCCATAGCAATGTAGAGGACAGAGGAAAACCATTTCGGACAGTTAATCCACAACGCCTTAATAACGATTCCGCCGATGGCAATGCCCCATACCAGAGCTAGCAGGGTAAAGCCGCGTATTCCGCCTAGAGCAATCACGCAGACCGGTGTATAAGAACCAGCAATCAGGACAAAAATCATCATATGATCCATTTTTTTTAAGAAACGATTGACCCGCGGCGAAAGATTCAGTGTATGATAAAGGGTGCTGGCCAGGTAAAGCAAAAACATACTGGCAATAAAAATCCCCAAAGAAATCAGATGGACAGGCTCTGGATTCTGAGCGGCCTTTAACAGCAGCGGAAGAGCAGCAAAGAGCGCCATCAGCATACCGATAAAGTGGGTAAAGGCGCTGGCAGGATCCTTTATGGTAAAATGTTTGGTAGGAATAGAATTGGTAGATTTCATAATTGTACCTCGCTTTCTGCTATACAAAGAGCTGCTTACAGGAGGAACTGCCGTGGTGAATCACGAACGGCAGAGTATAGATTAAGAAAGGGCATGCTGCAAATTCCATCCTGCAAACATTGGTTTATAGTGATATAGTATTTATTATGTTACTGTTATTATGTGATATAGTATTATATCGCTGTTGTTATTGTATGATATAGTTTTAAAAACTATGTATTGTAAATATTATATTACATCATATGGAAAGAAAATGCAAGAGGGAAATTGAATTTTTTCTGGGATTGTGATAGACTATTTATAAAAGAGAAAAAAGCTCTAAAGAAGGAGGCAAAGCATATGGAAATCATAGTAGGAGATATTATTAAATTGAAAAAACAGCACCCATGCGGGAGCCAGGAATGGGAGGTGCTGCGGGTAGGGATGGATTTTCGGTTGAAATGTATGGGCTGCGACCACCAGGTAATGCTGCCGAGAAAGCAGGTAGAGAAAAGTCTGCGCGGAATCCGGGATCGGAAGGCTATGGGATAGAAATAAGAGCTGTGAAGGAACTACTTCCCTCACAGCTCCTGGGGTATCCCTAAGCATCCCGGTTAAATCAGTTCGTCAATGCTGGTGCCGGACTGATACTTGGAAAGCATCGCACTGGCGTTTTCCTTGGCTGCCGCACGGATATTACCGGTACCCTGCGCCGTATACGTAAAGGAAGAATCCGTAAAGTTAAAGGAATTCTTCATGGCGGTAGTAATGTTTCCGATTTTGGCGTTCAGGGCGGCTTTGGATTCCGGGTTGCTCGCTCCTGCAGCAGCAGAGCGGAGGCTGCCGATTGCTGTCGTCAGGGCAGTCAGCTGTGTCGCCTGTGAACCTGCGCTGTAGATAGCGTCCAATGCGGAATTTTTCTTTTTCTGATTTTGTCCCAGGATGTTGTCAAAGGATGTAACCCCATAAAAGCTATTCGGTAAAATCATATTGCTGCTCATATTGCATCATCCTCCTTGACAATATACTCCTATTATTTACATCGGCAGAAAAAAGGAAAACTTTAGCTTGCTTTTTCTATCTGGCCATGATATAATAGACGACTGTGATATGCTGTTAAAAATTCCTTGCTCT
This sequence comes from uncultured Lachnospiraceae bacterium, assembly GCA_949155905.1. Taxonomy (GTDB): domain Bacteria; phylum Bacillota; class Clostridia; order Lachnospirales; family Lachnospiraceae; genus MGBC131033. Next base: position 16,670 of record CASCWU010000015.1, on the reverse strand, counting down.
TCCTGCGTGGAAGGGCCAGAGACCAAAAGGAGGTGCGAAGCAACTATGAACAAGTATGAATTAGCCTTAGTTGTTAGTGCAAAGATCGAAGATGAAGCAAGAGAGGCTGTTGTCGAGAGAGTAAAAGGGCTGGTTGCCCGTTTCGGCGGCACCGTGACCGAGGTAGAAGATTGCGGCAAAAAGAGACTTGCCTATGAAATCCAGAAGATGCGCGAGGGATTCTATTACTTCATCCAGTTCGAGTCTGATGCTGCCTGCCCAGGCGAGGTAGAAAGCCGTATCCGTATTATGGAAGACGTCATCAGATTTTTGTGCGTAAGAAAAGAGGACTAAGTTCATTCCCAGGATGAGGTAAGGAGGTTTCCTTATATGAACAAAGTAATTTTAATGGGTCGTTTGACCCGCGATCCTGAGATTCGTTATTCTCAGGGTGAGAATTCTTCTGCCGTTGCAAGATACACGCTTGCAGTGGATCGTAGGTTTAAAAGACAGGGAGATACCGATACTGCTGATTTTATCAGCTGCGTGTCCTTTGGAAAGACTGCTGAATTCGCAGAGCGTTATTTAAAGCAGGGAACCAAGGTAGGCGCAGTAGGCCGTATCCAGACCGGAAGCTATGTCAACCGGGACGGAAACAAGGTCTATACGACAGATGTAGTCGTAGAGGAGCTGGAGTTTGCAGAGAGTAAGAATGCAGCCGCCCATAATGCAGGTATGCAGGGGGATTACCAGCAGGCACCGCAGATGGACAGGCCAGCTCCAAGCGAGGCAGCAGACGGATTTATGAATATCCCGGATGGAATTGACGAAGAACTTCCATTTAGCTAAAATGGAAACGAGGATTGGAAAAGGAGGTCACAAGGAATGCCGTTCAATAAAAATGAAAAAGGCGAGAAAGGGGATGCTCCGGTAAGGAGAAGAACCATCCGCAGAAGAAAGAAAGTATGTGTATTCTGTGCAGATAAAGCCAATGCAGAGATTGATTATAAGGATGTCAATAAACTAAAAAGATATGTATCAGAGCGCGGCAAGATTCTTCCTAGAAGAATCACCGGAAACTGCGCAAAGCACCAGAGAGCTTTGACGGTAGCAGTAAAGCGCGCCCGTCATATCGCACTGATGCCGTATACCGTAGACTAAGCAAAACGATGGAAGCATCCAGATAGTAGCATAAGGAACCTAAGCTAAGAAAGCCATTCTATGGGAAACCAGGAATGGCTTTTTATCATAAGAAAGGGATTTAGAAAGGAAGGGTGAAGCAAATGGAGAAGGGATATGATGTAATCATTATCGGTGCAGGACCATCGGGGATTTTCTGTGCCTATGAGCTGATGGAGAAACGTCCGGCTCTGCGCGTGCTGATGGTAGAAAAGGGGAGGCCTATCGAAAAGAGAGAATGTCCTAAACGGAAAACGAAGGTTTGTATGGGCTGTAAGCCGTGCGCCATTACGACCGGGTTTGCAGGGGCAGGAGCTTTTTCCGACGGAAAGCTTTCTCTTTCCCCGGATGTAGGAGGAAATCTGCCGGAGATTTTAGGCTATGAGGAAACAGAAAAGCTTTTACGGGAGTCCGATGAGATTTATTTGAAATTCGGTGCAGATACCAATGTGTATGGAATAGATAAACAGGCGGAACTGCGGGAGATTCGCCGCCGGGCGATCAATGCAAACCTAAAGCTAATCGAATGTCCGATCCGTCATTTAGGCACGGAGGAGGGATATAAAATCTATTCCCGGCTTCAGAGGCATTTGGAGGAAAAGGGCGTAGAAATGCGGTTTCATACGATGGTACAGGATATTATCGTAGAGGAGGAAAACGGAGAGCCGCGGGCAAAGGGAATTTTACTGGCAGATGGGGAGCGGCTTTACGGACGGGAAATCATTTCAGCGATTGGCAGAGAGGGTTCGGAATGGTTTTCGCATATCTGTCAGGCACATGGGATTGAGACGAAGGTCGGAACGGTGGATATCGGTGTCCGGGTAGAGGTGCGGGACGAGATTATGGAGTTTCTCAATGAAAATCTTTATGAGGCAAAGCTGGTTTATCATACGCCGACCTTTGACGATAAGGTAAGAACCTTTTGCAGCAATCCGTCCGGCGAGGTGGCAACGGAATATTATGAGGGCGGACTGGCAGTTGTCAACGGTCATGCGTATAAGTCACAGGAGCGAAAGACAAACAATACCAATTTTGCCGTTCTCGTTTCCAAAAACTTTACCAAGCCGTTTAAAACACCGATTGAATATGGCAAGCACATTGCACAGCTAAGCAATATGCTCTGTGATGGCAAGGTTTTGGTACAGACTTTTGGGGATTTCCAGAGAGGCAGAAGGACAACAGAGGAACGGCTCTGCCGCAACAACCTGATTCCGACGCTAAAGGATGCTGTGCCGGGAGATTTGTCCCTTGTGTTTCCGCACAGGATTATGGTGGATATCAAAGAAATGCTGTTAGCCTTGGATAAGGTGACACCGGGAATCGCCAGCGACGAGACGCTGCTTTATGGCGTGGAGGTTAAGTTTTATTCCAATAAGGTAGTGGTGGATCGGCAGTTTGAGACGAGTGTACGAAGCCTATATGCGATAGGAGACGGTGCCTCTGTTACCCGCGGACTGCAACAGGCATCGGCCAACGGACTCGTAGTAGCCAGAGGTTTATTGGAAAGACTGGCATAAAAGAGAGCAGGTATTTGTCTTGAACCAGGGTCGGAATTGTGCTATAATGTTGGCACACAAGCGTTTGGTATCAGTGTCTGATATGTTCCGGGCGGAATGTGTGGTATAAGAGACCATACCACCAACAGTGCCGCTGCTTTTCGGGCTGCCATTCGCAGGAAGAGGGAGAGACAGGATATGAGCAAAAAGACAAAGGCAGAGCGGGGAATCACAGGTTCCTTTCGATGGTATTTTAGCTGGCCGCTGATTTTGTCCGTATTGTTGATTTGTATGAATGTAGCGATCTATTTGATCGACACACAGAGCGGGATTGTAATGTCCTTTTTTGTGCTGGTGTATGTGGGGATTGCGATTACCATTTTTATTTTCCGCAAGGGAGGCTTTCAGCGCCAGTTAGTACGCTATGCAACCGGCTTTATGAAGAGCCAGAAGACGATGATCAAGGAGCTGAATCTGCCTTATGCTCTGTTAGACTTAGACGGACGTCTGATTTGGGGCAACGATGCGTTTTTAGACGTCATACACGATGAACGCCAGGCTAAGGGCTCGATTACCAATGTATTTCCGGCAGTAGAAAAGGAGGCATTTCCCGGTGCAGAGGAGGACGCCGTTCTTCATACGGAATTTGAAGATCGGAATTATAAAATTGTGCTGCGCCGTGCGATGGATGAGGATATGTTAGAAAAGGCAGGCGAAGCAGTCGAGCCTGGGATGATGGTTGCGATGTATCTGTACGATGAGACAGAGATTGTAACGCTGCAGCGGGAAAATCACGATCAAAAAATGATTGTGGGGCTATTGTATATTGATAACTATGAGGAGGCTCTAGAGAGTATTGACGAGGTGCGTCGATCCCTGCTGATAGCTCTGATAGATCGGAAAATCAACAAATATATGCAGAGCATCGACGCGATTGTGCGCAGCATGGAAAAGGACAAATATATTGTGATTTTTCAGATGCGTTATCTGGCACAGCTTCAGCAGACGAGGTTTTCTCTGTTGGATGAGGTAAGAGCCGTCAATATCGGGAACGAAATGGCCGTTACAATCAGTCTGGGCTTAGGGATTTCCGGGACAGCCTATCAGCAATCCTACGATTATGCGAGAGCGGCGATTGATCTGGCTCTGGGGCGGGGCGGCGATCAGGTGGTGATCAAGGAAGGCGAGAAAATCCAGTATTACGGCGGAAAGAGCCAGCAGGTGGAAAAAAATACTCGTGTCAAGGCAAGAGTCAAGGCTCATGCGCTCAGAGAGCTGCTAGAGGCTAAGGAACGGGTCATGATTATGGGACATTCGATGGCGGATGTGGATTCGTTAGGAGCCGCTATCGGTATTTACCGGATTTCCAAAATGCTAGGTACGAGGGCGCATATTGTCATCAATGAGATTACGACCTCGGTTGCTCCGATTTTAAACCGCTTTAAGCATAACCCGGAGTATGAGGAGGATTTGTTTGTAAACAGCGAGCAGGCGCTGCAGATGGTGGATAAGGATACGATGTTAGTCGTAGTCGATGTGAACCGTCCCAGCTATACTGAGTGTGAGGAACTGTTAAAGAGGGTCAATACCGTCGTGATTTTGGATCACCACAGGCAGAGCGGAGATACGATCAGCAATGCCGTATTGTCTTATATTGAACCATATGCTTCCTCTGCCTGTGAAATGGTAGCGGAAATTCTCCAGTATACGGGGCAGGATGTAAGGCTGCGCCCGTTAGAGGCGGATGCGATGTATTCCGGTATCATGGTAGATACGGACAATTTCCTTGTAAAGACAGGGGTGCGAACCTTTGAGGCGGCGGCGTACCTGCGGCGGAACGGCGCGGATATTACCAAGATTCGAAAGACCTTCCGGGCAGAGATGAATGAGTTTAAAATGAAGGCGAAATCCATCAGCACCTCCGAGGTATTTTTGGATCATTTTGCATTGGCGGAATGCCATGCGGAAGGAGTGGAGAGCCCGACGATTTTAGGGGCGCAGGTGGCCAACGAGCTGATGGACATTTCCGGAGTGAAGGCTTCGTTTGTCTTTACGTATTATAATGATAAGGTCTATATCAGCGCCCGTTCAATAGACGAGTTAAACGTTCAGGTGGTGATGGAAAAGCTGGGCGGCGGCGGCCATATGTCCGTGGCAGGCGCACAGCTAAAGGATGTTGATATTCCAGGAGCGATACAGATTGTCAAGGATTTATTGGAACAAATGAAAGAGGAAGGAGAACTGTAGCATGGAGGTTATTTTAGTACAGGATGTAAAATCACTCGGGAAAAAGGGAGAGATTGTAAAGGTTAGCGATGGTTATGCGAGAAATTTTATTCTGCCGAAAAAGTTAGGGGTAGAAGCAAACGCAAAAAACAGAAATGATTTGAAGCTGCAAAAGGCAGCAGAGGAAAAGCGCCAGAGGGAGCTGTTAGAAGAGGCACAGCGCTTTGCGGCAGAGCTTTCCGACAAAAAGGTAGTATGCAAAATCAAGACCGGCGAGGGCGGCAGAACCTTTGGCTCTGTTTCTACAAAGGAAATCGCCGCTGCCTGCAAGGAACAGCTTGGCGTAGAGCTGGACAAGAAAAAGATGGTACTAAACGAGGCGATCAAGGCGCTCGGAACTTATCTGGTGCCGATCAAGCTTCATCCGCAAGTGACGGCGGAGTTAAAGGTACAGGTAGAGGAGCAGTAGGGGAACAAGACGGAAGGCAGGGGTTTGGATGGAGGAGTCGGTTATCAAGAGGATTCAGCCGCATAACATAGAGGCAGAGCAGTCGGTGATTGGTTCGATGATGATGGATCAGGAGGCGATTCTGTCGGCTTCCGAATTGATTAGCGGGGCAGATTTTTACCAGAGGCAGTATGGGATATTGTTTGACACGATTGTAGAGCTGCACGAGGAAGGGAAGCCGGTGGATTTGGTGACGCTGCAAAACCGCCTTCAGGAAAAGGAGCTGCCGCCGGAGCTAGCTGGGATGGAGGCTATCCGGGAGGTGATCGCTTCCGTACCGCTTTCCTCCAATGCGAAGCATTATGCACAGATTGTCTATGAGAAGTCGGTTTTACGCCGCCTGATCCGCACGATGGAGGGACTGACTAACGAATGTTATCTGGGACGGAGCGGTGTCGAGGATATTCTGGCCGATACGGAAAAGCAGATCTTTGAGATTTTGCAGAAACGAAATGCAGGAGAGGTCGAGGATATCCGTTCGGTTGTTATGCGCTCTTTGGAAAGCATTGAGGCCGCTGCCAGAAACAAGGGAGCCGTCACAGGGATTGCTACTGGCTTTTTGGATTTGGACTATATGACAGCCGGGCTGCAGCCGTCGGATCTGGTGCTGATTGCGGCCAGGCCTTCGATGGGAAAAACCGCCTTTGTACTGAATGTGGCAGAGTATGTGACGCTAAAATCGGGCGTTTCCACGGCGTTTTTCAGTCTGGAGATGTCAAAGGATCAGCTTGTAAAGCGTATTCTTTCGATGAATTCCAAGGTAGATTCCCAAATCCTGCGAACCGGGCAGCTAGGGGATGAGGACTGGCTAAAGCTTGTAGAAAGCGCCCGTCTGGTAGGGAACTCAAAGCTTCTGATTGACGATACTCCAGGGATTTCCGTAACAGAGCTGCGGAGCCGCTGCCGGAAGTTTAAGCTGGAGCATAACCTGGGGCTGGTGATCATCGACTATTTACAGCTTATGACCGGAAGCAGACGGACGGCAGAGTCCAGACAGCAGGAGGTATCGGATATTTCACGTTCTCTAAAGGCGCTGGCCAGAGAGCTGAATGTGCCGGTGATTGCCCTTTCGCAGCTTTCCCGTGCCGTGGAGCAACGCCCGGACAAGCGTCCGATGCTCTCCGATCTGCGCGATTCCGGGGCTATCGAGCAGGATGCCGACGTTGTGATGTTCCTTTACCGGGATGAATATTACAATAAAGACAGCGACGATGCCGGGATTTCGGAAATCATCATCGGAAAACAGAGAAACGGCCCGACCGGGACAGTGAAGCTGGCTTATTTGAGTCAATTTACAAAGTTTGCCAACCTGGAACGGCAGCAATAAAAAGACCAGCGTGTCATAAAACCGCTTGCTCTGGCTATGGGAATCTCAAATGCCCATCACCGAAAGGCGACGGTTTTTTGCCTATGACATCAGAAAGGAATTTAATTATGAAAAACCAAGAAAATCAGAATCAAGGAATCCTCGTTCCGAAATTAAAATCTGACATAGAAGCTTATGTGGCTGCTCATAGCGAGGAGCAAAGGGATTTATTAAGGACGCTCGGAAGGATTCCGGCGCCGTCGCATCAGGAGGATCAGCGTGCAGAGTTTGTCCGTGACTGGTTGCTGCGGCAGGGAGCAGAGGAAGTAGAGATAGATCGGGCGAAAAATGTGATATGTAAAATCGGCTGTGAGGAGGAGAAGGAGCTGATTATTTTTGCGGCTCATACCGATATCGTTTTTCCGGATCTGGAGCCGCTGCCGATGAAGGAGCGAGACGGCAGGCTTTACGCTCCGGGGATCGGAGATGATACATCCAATCTGGTCAATCTGCTGATGAGTGCCAAATATCTGCTGGAGCATAAGAGCAGGCTCTGTTATGGCCTGCTGCTGGTGGCCAATGCCTGTGAGGAGGGACTGGGGAATTTGGATGGAACGAAGGAGCTGTTTTCCGTTTATGGGGATCGGATCAAGGCCTTTTATTCCTTTGATGGTTATCTGGACGGATGCTGCGATACCGCAGTCGGTTCCTACCGTTATCAGATTACCTGCAAAACCGTCGGCGGACATTCCTATGGGGATTACGGGCGGCCGAATGCGATTGAAATTCTTTGCCGGCTGGTGGCAGAGCTGTATGAGATCACACCTCCGTCTGAGACAAGGACAACCTATAACGTCGGCCGGATAGAGGGCGGAACGACGGTCAACAGCATCGCGCAGCAGGCGTCGATGCTCTATGAGTTTCGCTCCTCCTCCCAGGCCTGCCTGGAGGAAATGGAACGGAAATTCCGTCAGGTATTAGAGCATCATCAAAACCGCGGCGGAGAATTGACCGTGGAACTGTTAGGGGTGCGTCCCGGAAACGGCGATTTGGATATGGCCGCCATGGAGGAATTTACCAAAAGGAATCTTTCGGTGATTCAGGAGTTTTACGAAGGAGAGGTAAAGGTTGCGGCAGGCTCTACCGACAGTAACATCCCTCTTTCTAAGGGAATTCTGGCAAATACCACAGGAACAGTAGTCGGCGGGCTCGCTCATACAAGAGAGGAATGGATAGAGCTTGACAGCCTGGAGGTTGGCTGGAAGGTAGCGTTGGGGCTGATATTGCAGTATGCGGAGCAGTAAATAGCTGCAAGAATTTTACAAAAATTAAAAATGAAGTGGGTATGATATATAAAAACAGCAGAGCAGCAGGAAAAGAACTACCTCAAGCTCTGCTGTTTTTAAATCTTTCCGATTATCGTTTCATCCTTACAAACAGCCCCGCCTTGATCAAAACCGGGCGCAGAGCCAGATACAGAAGCGATGCAAACATCACAGAGGTAATCGCGTTGACGAAGGTAGTAACGGCGCTGATTTTGGCCAGAGCAGCGGCCATATCCTGCGGGATTCCAAACAAATATTTTTTATAGAAGAAGCCCACCAGCGGATCGGCTATTACATTGAAGGCCATACCGCAGACCGCTGAAGCAATGGTGGCAAACGTCAGCCTTTGCTTGCTCGTTTCCTCGGTGATATGGAACAGGTGATGCGCCACAAATCCGGCAATCAGACCGATACAGAGCTTTAGAAAGAAGGTTTTCGGTGCGCTGGTGGCATAGCCGGAGGTCAGGTCGGCAATCGTTAAGCCGACGGCGCCTGCCATTCCGCCCCAGGAGCCGCCCAGCAGCAGAGCCGCCAGTACGACAAAGGTATTGCCGAAATGAAAGGCGGTTTTCTCTGTTCCGACTGGGATATCAAAGCGGAACACCTGGAAACCGATGTAAGAAAGTGCGGCAAACAAAGCAGCCTGAGCGATACGTGTCACCTGCTCGGAGGTAGAGCGGCTGGCGGCCTCTTTTGGCTGTGTCAGAGCGTTGACTAGAACAACAAGTCCGCACATCAGGGCAAATAGACCGAGTAAAATCGGCAGAAACATCGGATCGGAGGCGTTAATGCCTTCCTGGTTGGTCTGATAGCCAGAAAAGCCGATAATAGAACCAGCCAGTCCGGCTAAGGACAGGACAATGCCAATAATCAACAGTGGTTTGTTTTTTGTTTTCATGATGAATTCTCCCCTCTTTTGTCTTTCTGCTGTCCTATCTTACACGGAAACTGGCATTCTGAAAATATCCAGATTGTAAAAAAATAATAGTGCCAGATGAGATTTCTTTTTTCTTTACAGAGGGATAGGGGCATGTTATGATAGCTTATATTGCTGTGTTTGAAGCAGAGAGAGGAAGGAGTTTTGATATGTCCAGAGGAAAACAGAAAAAGCTGGCAGTGATCAATGATATGACCTGCTTTGGCAGATGTGCGCTTACGGTGTCCATTCCCATTATTTCCGCGATGAAGCTACAGTGCTGTCCGCTGCCGACAGCGCTTTTTTCTAACCATACTGCTTATCCGAGCTTTTTTAAAGAGGATTTTACAAAGCAGATGTCCGTGATTATGGAGGAGTGGAAAAAATTAGGACTCGAATTTGAAGGGATTTTGATAGGCTATTTGGGTTCCGCAGGGCAAATGGAGGTGGTGCAGCAATTTGTCCGGGAATTTTCGACAGCAGAAACAATCGTGACGCTCGATCCGGTGATGGGGGACAATGGAAGGCGTTATCCGTCCTATACAGAAGAAATGAGCCGAAATATGCAGGACTTGGTCGGAGAGGCAGATTTGATTACACCAAATCTGACGGAATGCTGTTTGCTGACGGATGCTCCGTATTTGAAGCGGTTAGCAGATGGAAAGAGACTGAAACGTGCAGAGATTTTGGAGATGGGAGAAAATTTGCTGTACCGGATGAGCCTTACCAGGGAAAAAACAGAAAAAAATAGATCAGATAAAAATAAAATAGAAAGAAAAAAGAAACAGGTTGTGATATCTGGGATTCCGGGAGATGGGATGTTGACAAACCTCTGCTTGACAGAAGGAGAGGAGCCGCGTTGGCTCTCAAGCAGGAAGGTCGGTACAGAACGCTGCGGAACAGGGGATGTATTTGCGGCAATCGTAGCGGCTGGAGGTGTGTTGGGGATGCCGCTTGAGGAGGCGGTAGAAAAGGCAGCGCGCTTTATCGGAAGGTGTATGAAACGGTCAGAGGAGCTTGAGATTCCATTGACGGACGGTATCTGCCTGGAGGAATTTTTGTCGGAATTATAAAAGAGAGGCAGCAGGCAGGAAAAATGTCGAGGGATTTTTTGGAAGCCGCGACAGAATTCCCCTTACATCGCCAAGGTATTGTGCTATACTGTCAAGCGGTATGGGAAACCGTGTCAGGCAGGACAAGCCATGCCGAAAACCAAGAACCTGGAAAAGAATAAGAAGATTCCAGAAGAATGTGAGGAGCGATATTATGGGCGAAAAATGCTACTTTATCTCGGAAGCCTCCAAGCTGGTAGGGGTAGAGGCACATGTACTGCGCTACTGGGAGGAACAGTTGGAGCTGCCAATCAAGCGGAATGAAATGGGACATCGGTACTACATAGAAGAGGACATCCGCCTGATGCAAAGTATCAAGCAGATTATGGAGAAGGGGATTCAGCTTAGGGCAGTAAAAATGATATTGCCGGGACTGATGGAGCATCGGGAAGACATTTTGATGGAATTGACCGGTGCTGTATTGGAACCGCTTGGCGCTCCGGAAAAAGGAAGCGGCCAGGAGGTGGCGGCCAGCCAAGAGGAATCGTCTGGATTCGGCTATGAGGAAGAAGGAGCCTGGAGACCTTCCGGGCAAAGAGCAGAGGAAGAGAATGCGGAGAAGGAGAATGCAGAAGGAAGAGACACAAAGAGAAGGGATATGGAAATACGGGACACAGATAGAAAGGAGACAGAGACGGCGGAGAGCGAGGAATGGGAGAACAGGAGCGCAGAAGGGGACGATAGGAGTTGGATGGACGGAATAGACGACAGCAATCTGACGGAGGGTTATTTAGAGGAAGAGGAAGCTGGGGACAGCATAGATCCAATAAAATATCAGGAAAATGGGGAGGATGATATGGTGGCAGTGAGAGCAGAGGCGGTACAGGAGGTATTAGAAGAGGGACGTGAGCTGGCTGCCGACAGGCAGGAGGTGGTAGAGAGCAGCCGGGAAATGAGAATGCTGCAGTTCCAGGAGATTATGAGCAATCTGATTGGACAAGCCCTGCAGCGAAATAACGCAGAGCTGGCAGCAGCAACAAGCGAGCATGTGGCAGAACGGGTGATCAAGGAAATGGATTATCAGATGCGAGTAAGGGATTCGCAGGAGGAGGAGCGCTACAAAAAGCTGGACGAGACGATCCGGAGCCTGCAAAAATCCCGTGCCGGAAAGCGTTTTCGCCGTGGAAAGCATTAAGTTATCAGAAATAGACAAAAAGGTTGCCCTCGGTTTGGCAATCTTTTTTTGTCTCCAGTACTTGATTTTTTTTGTAAAATGCGGTATATTGTAATCGTTTACATCATATAGAAACAGAGAACCGTGCATGGAAAGGGCGGGTTATGTATACCATTAAAGATGTCGCAAAAAGAGCCGGGGTATCGGTCGCGACGGTTTCCAGAGTATTAAATGGAACGGAGACAGTCAGGGAACAGACCAGACGCCAGGTAGAGGAGGCTATCGAGGCCTTACAGTACAGCCCGAATGGGTTGGGAAGGAATCTGCGCCGGTTAGAGACCAAAAAAATATTGGTGGTGCTTAGTACGATCTCAAACCAATTCCATTCCCGAATCGTCAGAGGGATCGAGGATCGGGCGGCGGAGCATGGCTATACGGTGTTGATTGGGACAACCAGAGATCGATTGGAGACTCTTTTACGCTATTTTGAGATGATACAGACTCGGGAGGTAGACGGGGCAATCTTTATGTCTACTCATTTTTGCAAACCGGAGGAGGCGGACTTTCTGACGCAGGCATATCCGATTGTTTGTGCATGTGAGCCAATGCCGGACGGACGGATTCCCTATGTGGGGATTGACGATGAACAGGCGGCGCGGGATGCGGCGGGATATTTGGTTTCGTGCGGGCATAAGCGGATCGGGCTGATTTGCGGCGGAAAGCTGACCAGAGATACCTATGGTTCCTCTTATTTGCGCGAAAAAGGCTTTCGGAAGGTCATGGAGGAAAACGGGCTGCCGCTGTTGGAAGCTGATATTTTCCGGGAGGGTCTGACGTATAATTCCGGGAAACGGGCAGCACAGCAGATGGTTCGCCAGGAGGGGCTTCCGGATGCAGTCTTTGCCTGCTCGGATGCAGCAGCGTTAGGCCTGATTCGAGAGCTGTATACCAATGGTTATACGGTGCCGGGAGATATTTCCGTAATGGGCTTTGACAATACCGCGATGAGCGAGGTTTTTTATCCGTCTGTCACGACGGTTTCTCAGCCGCAGTATGAGATTGGCTGTCAGGCGATGGAGCTGCTTCTGGCACGGATTGCGGGCAAAGAGGGGGAGCGGCGGCTTCTGCCTCATGAAATTATCTGTCGGGAATCCACGCGCAGTAAAAAAGCAAAGCCAGAAAGTTTTGCTGCCTGTACGAATGTTCCTATATCAACAAGCGAGGCTTGAGGAAAGGAAACGAGGAAGATAATGGTTCGGCATCCTGCCGAGCTGTTGTAAATAAGGGACACTTTTGTTCCGAATGATGAAGAAAGGGAAAGGAGATTTATTTATGAAATTAGGTGTGTTCAGTCCTGCGCTGCAGGATAAGACGTTGGAGGAGGCATTGACCTGGCTGGAGAATAAGGGCGTACAGGCGATTGAATTAGGCTGCGGTCAGTATCCAGGCAAGCATCATTGCAACCCGGAGGAACTGTTAGCAGACGAGGCCAAGCTACAGGCATTTCAGGATACCTTTGCCAGACATAACATTATCATCAGCGCACTTTCCGCTCATGGCAATCCGCTTCATCCAGACAAGGAATTTGCCAGAAAGTCCGATGAGGATATTACGAATGCGATCCTGCTGGCAGAAAAGCTTGGGGTAGACGTGGTAAACGGCTTTTCTGGCTGTCCTGGTTCCGATCCGGATGCCAAGCTGCCGAACTGGGTGACATGTGCATGGCCGGAGGATTATCAGCAGGTTTTGGAATATCAGTGGAACGAGTGTCTGATTCCGTACTGGAAGGAAAAGGTAGCCTTTATGCGCGAGCATAACGTACACAAATTCGGCTTCGAGATGCACCCGGGTTTTTGTGTCTACAATCCAGCTACGTTGTTAAAGCTGCGTGAGGCAGTAGGGCCGGAGCTTGGTGCAAACTACGATCCGAGCCATCTGATCTGGCAGGGCATCGACCCGGTTGCTTCTATCCGTGAACTGGGTCGTCATCAGGCGATTTTCCATTTCCATGCTAAGGATACCAAGATTGACGATATCAATACGGCTGTCAATGGTGTTCTGGATACCGGAAACTATGGCAAAGAGCTGGAGCGCTCCTGGATCTTCCGTGCAGTAGGCTACGGCCATGATCAGCTCTACTGGAAGGATATGATGACCGCGCTCCGTCTGGCCGGTTATGATTATGTGATCAGCATTGAGCATGAGGACAGTCTGATGAGCTTTGAGGAAGGCATCAGCAAGAGCATCAAGTGCCTGAATGATGTTATGATGTTTGAAGACAGAGGCGTCATGTTCTGGGCATAATGCAGCCTGACAGGTATTAGAGCGCAGAATGTAGCGTGTAAAGTGTAAGCAATGTGTAAATGCAGACTTAGTTATAAAAGAAAGAGAGGATTACCACCATGATAAACGGAAATGTAGGACATGCGATTGTCGGTCTGGGCGGAATGGGTAATTTCCACCGTGAACTGGTTAAAACGATTGACGGTCTGGAGACAGTCGGCTCCTTTGATATTAAAGAGGACAGACAGCAGTTTGCCAGAGACAACGGATTGATTGCCTATGACAGCCTGGAAGATTTGCTCGCAGACGAGCGGATTGATATCGTACTTTGCTCTACCCCGAACGATGCTCACAAGGATATCGTTATCAAGGCGCTGCGCGCCGGGAAAAACGTGGTCTGTGAAAAGCCGGTAGCGATGAGTTCGGCAGAGTTCCAGGAAATGATTGACGTTTCCAAGGAAACAGGCAAGGTATTTGCCGTTCACCAGAACCGTCGTTGGGATCAGGATTTTCTGACGATTAAAAAGGTATATGAAGAAAAAATGTTAGGACCGGTGTTCCGTATTGAGTCCCGTGTTCATGGTTCCAGAGGAATCCCAGGCGACTGGCGGCAGGAGCCGGAGCATGGCGGCGGTATGGTATTAGACTGGGGCGTACACATCTTAGACCAGGCGCTTTTGTGGATTCCGGAAAAAGTAAAGCGGGTATTCGCTTCCTTTACCAATGTCACCAATGAAATCGTAGAGGATGGCTTTACTGTAGAGCTGACCTTTGAAAGCGGTCTGACTTATATGGTAGAGGTTGGTACAAGCAACTTTATCAACCTGCCTCGCTGGTATATGTTAGGTCGGGAGGGAACGGCTGTGATCGAGGGCTTCCGTTCCACGGAATGTAAAGTAGTGCGCGTTACCGACTGGAGCAAGAACGACGCTGTTCCGATTCGTACCTCTGCCGGACTGACCAAGACAATGGCGCCGAGAACCAAGGATACGATTAAGGAAGAATTCGTACCGCTTGTAGAAAGCGATCTGCGCGATTACTACCGCAACATCATGGCGACGATTGCCGGGAAGGAAGAACAGATTGTCAAAAACGACGAAGTTATGCGCGTGATGAAGCTGATGGAGGCTATTTTTGAATCTGCTAAGACCCATCAGGTCGTAGAGTTTGAATAAGAGAAGAGAGGGTTGAGAACGTCAGAAAAGGCAAAGAACTTTTCGGCTGTTCATCGTACGAGCCGTGTGCTGCCATCAGGCAGTACACGGCTTTGTGTATGGAAAATAGCTCTAGGGGAGCTGTTTTGACAATCCTTCAGTTCCCGATCAATACGGATTTTCCTTCAAAGGCAAAGCCATACTGGCGGATACGGTGTTTGGAAATTCCCTTTGCAGTCAAAGTGGCGGCATAGTTTTTTTCGTTGATCTGCGCTATGGCACGGCTTACGGTATCCTGCAGGTTAGCCTCTTCCGTAGGATCATGTACCTTGAATTCCAAAAGGAAGGCAAGATCGTTTGCATGGAGTGGTTCTAGCATCACATCATAGCGACCGAAGCCGCTCTCTCGGTTGGAAGTCAGCAGATAACGCCCGGACAGCTCTACCATCAGCCCCAGAACAAAGCTGTGATAAAAGCGTTCCGGCTCTGTTTTTCGGGATAGGCTTTTCCCGGTGTCAAAGAAGCTGAAGGTCTGAAGAGCGACCTCATTCATAAATATATTCATCGCTTTTATATCATCTGATAAAAGCGCAGTAAGGAAGTCATTGTAAGCATGCGTGCTGCCGAAAAACCAGTCTTCGACCATCTGCTCGAACATGATATGAACTTCCTTGTTCGTCAGAGCAAGACAGTGGTACCAGCGTCCCCGGTCAGCGTCCCACTTTAGTTCCACTACTTTTAGATAGCCACTGGCCAAAAGCTGGTTGTATACAATCTGTTCATCTAATTCTATCCAAAGTGTTTCTCCACGTAAAAGCCGTTCAAAGTCCTTTTTTACATAGCTGTCCCCTTCGCGGATCAGCTTTCCGGCCAGGCTGTTGGAACTGGTATTTGCCCAATAGAGTCCGACATGTCCTATCTTTAAATAGTGGAGGATTGACCATGGATTGTAAATATCAGACTTGCTTCCAAAGGTAAATCCATCATACCAATATTTGACCTCACTCTTTTGCTCCGAAAGACCATACTCATCCAAGGCAGCAAATACCTCTTCTTCCGTAAAGCCGAAGCTATCCTGATATTCCTCAGAGGTAGTTGAGACTACTACAAGGTTATTCAGATCTGAAAAGATAGACTCTTTACTGATCCTAGTAATCCCGATCAAGATGGCACGGTCTAAATAAGGATTACTTTTAAAGGTTGCATGAAATAAGTTTCTGGTAAATGCCACAAGATCTTCCCAGTATCCTTTTCCATCTGATTGGCTACCGACATAAGCTTCCTGCATCGGAGTATCGTATTCGTCCAAAAGGATGATGACCTTTTTCCCATAATAACGATATAGATATTCGGACAGGAGGGTTAATGACCTGGCAGCGGCATGAGCTGGCATTTCCCTGGAAAATTCCAGGTACTCCTCTTTTTCCAGATCCATCAGACAATCACCTTCTAAGAGGAACGCATAGCTCCGGTAGAGACGTGACAGTAAGGAACAGAACTGCCTCTTGGTGTCTGCAAAGGGTGTTTCTTTGATATCGGAAAAGGAGAGACTGATGACGGGATAGGTTCCTTGAAGCAGCCGGTATTTTTCTTTCTTCCAGATAGAGAAACCAGCAAAAAGATTGCCCTGCCCGGCGTAGCGGATAGAGAAAAACCTTTCTAGCATATTCATTGTTAAAGTCTTGCCAAACCTCCTTGGTCGGGTGATCAAAGTGACACTGTCCCCATTTTCCCACCATTCTTTAATAAAATGTGTCTTGTCAATGTAGAAGTAATCGTTTGTAATGAGCTGCCCGAAATCCTGGCAGCCAATACTAACTGTCCTGTTCATTCGTTTCGCCTCCTTTTCTATAGTTTCATTATACAGGCAAGTGAGGAAATAGGCAATAAAAACATCGAGGGATTGGAAATTTTCGGTTGCAGAGATTCTGTTTCTTTTGTAAAATAAAGACAAGCCTGAAATATGACCAGAAAAAGGTAGTGTCAAATAATCTATGAAAAAACTGAGTTAAAAGAATAGGCTCGAAGGAACCTTGAAAATCGCAGATATTGGTGGTTTTAAGACCTTGGGG
>CASCWU010000014.1 GCA_949155905.1 uncultured Lachnospiraceae bacterium | reverse complement strand
AAGCACAAAGGGATCCGGGTAAAATTTAAGGAACTGGGATACGAAAGTATCCTGAAAGGCGGCATGACCGCCAGGGTTATAAGGTAACATCAAAAATCGCCTCCAATCAAAAAAATGTACTTTTTGATCAAGGGCGCGAAGCGCCGCATTTTTTGATTGGTTTGTCAAGTGTTTTTGAGAAAAAAGTGGGTGATTTTTGAAAAATAGGTTCTGAAAGCCCCATGAAATAAGGGCTGAAGATTCCGAGAAGTTATAGGGATAGTAAAGGAGGGTTTTGAAATTGAACCTGAAATGGAACTTGAAATGGAATCTTCTTCTGGCGGTTCTTCTGGTGGCCACTGCCGTCTTTTCCTTCCAGGCCGTGCAGGCAGCTTCCGGGAAAACCATCAAAGCCGTTACCGTCAAGGTCGGGGGCAAAAAGGCTAATAAAAAGACCATTTCCCTGAAAAAAGGGAAAACGGCCACAATCAAGGTCAGCACCTCACCAAAGCTGTCCAAAAAGACGATCCGTTACCAGTCCTCGAAGCCTTCCGTCGTATCCGTCAGTAAAAATGGCAGGCTGAAGGCGAAAAAGGCCGGTACTTCGACCATCCGTGTGACGGTACAGGCAGACGGCTATAAAACGAAAAAGGTCACGTTTCAAGTGAAGGTGACAAATTCCGGAAGCGCTTCTGCTGAAAATGCCAACTCTGATTCTACAGGCACAGAATCTGGTGATACCGAATCCGCCAAGGACGCTATCGTTTATATGACGACGGATATTTCCGCCGAAGGTATGATGGCAGTCTACCAAGCTTTAGGCTGGACACCTACTGGCAAGGTAGCGGTGAAGCTCTCCACCGGCGAGCCGCCTGCCAGCAATTATCTGCGGCCTGAGCTGATTGCCGATGTGGTGAAGGAGGTAGACGCACTATCGTAGAGTGCAATACCGCCTACGGCGGCTCCAGGGCGCAGACGGCGATGCACTACCAGGTGGCAAAAGACCATGGATTTACGGATATCGCGGATTTCCGGATTTTGGATGAAGAGGGTTCGATAAGCCTGCCTGTCACCGGCGGCACCCGTTTGACGGAGAATTATGTAGGGGCGGCTTTTGCCGACTATGACAGCTATCTGGTACTGTCCCATTTCAAAGGCCATACGATGGCGGGATTTGGCGGGGCAATCAAAAATAGTTCCATTGGCCTGGGCAGCAGCGAGGGCAAGTGCTGGATTCATTCCGGCGGTACCAGCAGAACCAACGCCTGGGGCGGCGAACAGGATGCGTTCTTAGAAGCGATGGCAGAGGCAGGAAAGGCCGTATCGGATTATCTGGACAAAGGGGAGCGTATTGTTTATATCAATGTGATGAACCGTCTTTCCGTAGACTGCGATTGTGACGGCAATCCTGCCGAGCCGGATATGCACGATATCGGGATCCTCGCTTCCACGGATCCGGTCGCTCTTGACCAGGCCTGCATCGACTTGGTGTACCATGCCGAGGACGGCGAGTCTTTGGTAGAGCGTATTGAGAGCCGGAACGGCCTGCATACGTTGGAGCATGCCGCCGAGATTGGCCTCGGAAGCCGGAGGTATACGGTGGTGAACCTGGATGATTGAGATAATCCGGCGGGAGGCCGTCTACCTTTGGTACTATTTCGACCTGCAGTTGCACCAGATTTTCTGGTATTGGGTGCTAGGCATGGTATTGGGCTCGGCAATCTCGGTATTCGTCAAGGAAAGGATACACGATGCGGTACGCAGCCTGACCAGGAAAAAAATGGGGGCGTTTATGATGAGTTCGATTTTACTCAATCCCCAGTTGATTATTTACAGTGCAGCCTTGGGAACGACCGCTCTGGTGGTACGGATCGTGTCCTGCTTTTTATGCGGGATTGCTGCTGGGCTGCTGGTACGGTTTTTTTACAGGAACAAGAAATTTTTTAATTTTAACGGCTTTGCCGAACCGAAAAGCCACGATACCGATCCCCGTTTGTGGCTGCGGTTCCTGAAAAACCTGGGGCGCAATGTCAAGGCGACCGGGCTGTATTTTGTCATTGGTATAGCTCTTTCGGCGGCGTTCCAACGCTACGTTCCCGCTGAGGCTATGACAGTCCTTTTCGGCGGAAACGAAACGTTCGGCGTGCTGATGGCGGCGACCATCGGAGTTCCCCTCTATGCGTGCGGCGGCGGGACGATACCACTTTTGCAGGCCTGGCTTTCCTCTGGGATGTCCATGGGAAGCGCGGCGGCCTTTATGCTGACTGGGCCTTCTACGAAGATTACCAATTTAGGGGCAGTTAAGATCGTGCTTGGTATGAAGCGGTTCGTCCTGTACCTTGGGTTTGTGATGGTATCTGCGCTGGCGACTGGGCTGCTGGTGAATCTGTTGGTGTGAAAGGAAGAAAAATAGAAAACGGTTCGTCCCCAAAATAAAACAATTCGTCCCCGGAATATCCGGGGGCGTTTTTTTGTGCTAAAATACAAGAAAACACCGACGAGGCCAAAGTCAGGTTGAAGTTAAGATTAGATCGAAGTTAAGGACAGGCCGGATCAGGGTAGAATATAAAACAGGAAACGATACAGCGGTTGCAGTTTGTTTAGGAGACGAAAAGGTCAAAACCGCCAGGAAGGATATCAATGAGAGAAGAGAATTGTGTTTGCAAAAACAATAGAAAAAAGAAAAATTCCATCAAAAGCCTCGTAATACAAAGCCTGTTTATGGTGTCACTTCAAATATCACCTTTATGCTACAAACGGCCTGGCAAAAGAAAAAGAGCGTGTTATGGATCTGTCTTAGCCTGGTGGCAACAGAGCTTGGCATCAGCCTGACACAGCTTGCCCTGGGGACAGTGATTTTGGCAAAGGTAGGGCAACGGGCGTCGCTTACAGATTTGCTGGGGAGCATTCTTTTCTTTACCATCGCGCTGTTTCTCCTCTACGGCGGAAAGGGCTATCTGGAAAGTAACGCGATGTTTGGGCAGGTGATGGTGCGCCAGGCGTTGCTAAACGCGCTGAACCGGAAGGCAAGCACAACGTCGCTACCAAATGCGAAGAACCCAGATAGTTTAAAGAAAAAACAGAAGGCTTTGCAGGCGGTGGCCGGAAATAACGAGCCGACCGAGCATATTTGGATTACCTTAACAGGGTTACTGATAAATGGGATCGGATTTCTCTGTTATCTGGCTGTGCTATTGCGCTTGAACTAGTTTTTGATTGGTGTTGTGCTGGTGACGACAGTTGGTAGTTTTCTGGCCAGCAAGCATCTGAACCAATGGGGATACCGCCGCCAGGAAGAGGAGGCGGCCTATGCAAAACAGCTTTCTTATATCCGTATCAGCGCCGAGTCCGTTACCTTGGCCAAGGATATCCGGGTGTTTGGGCTGGGCGGGTGGTTAAAGGAAATTTATCAAAGCGTGGAGAAGCGATACGAAGCATTTGTCCGGCGGCGGGAGATGGCCGGATTTCTGGCGAATGTGATAGAAGCGGTGCTTGCCCTGCTGCGTGACGTATGGGTATCTGATTGGGATGGCTTTCACACGCCAGCTTTCCGCGGCGGAATTTTTGCTGTATGTGACGGTGGCCAGAGGTTTTACAGCATGGATTTGTTCCGCCATTTGAATTTGACAATACGAGCAGGAGAGAAGCTAGCGGTGGTTGGCTTAAACGGCGCAGGAAAAACGACGTTAGTAAAGCTGCTCTGCGGCTTTTACGATCCGGAGGAAGGGCGTGTATTGCTCAATGGAACAGATATCCGCCTCTTTAACCGCCGAGAATATTATCGCTTGTTTTCTGCTTCCGGTTCCAGAAGAGGCGGGGTGTCTTGTGATATTCAACCATCCAGGCTGTCAGCTTGGAATGGTAGCTGTCCTAGGGCTGGCTACGCTGCTTTGGCCGGACATAGCTCCAGGCTGATCCAGGTGGTTGGGATGATGCAGAGCAACATGCCGTTTTTACAGACGACCTATGAATTTCTGGATATTCCCAATCACATGTATCAAGGAAGTCTAACGACAGAAAAGCGTTCGGACAGGCAGTATGAGGTAGAATTCCGGGATGTGTCCTTCCATTATCCGGGTGCGGAAAGCTGGGCTTGCGGAACGGCTGGCTGAGCTGCCAGAGGGACTGGACACACCGCTGTATAAGGAATTTACCGAGGACGGGCTGGAGCTGTCCGGCGGGGAGACGCAGAAGGTAGCAATTGCCAGAGCGTTGTATAAGGATGCGCCGTTTATTATTTTAGATGAGCCAACGGCGGCGCTCGATCCGATTGCCGAAGCGGAGATTTACAGCAGGTTCGACAAGATCGCCGGAGATAAGACGACGGTTTATATCAGTCACCGGCTGTCGTCGTGTAAATTTTGCGAGGAAATTTTGGTGTTTTCGGAAGGGACAGTAGTCCAGAAGGGGCGGCATGAGGAGCTGCTGGCGGAGACGGATGGGAAGTATTTTGCGCTTTGGAACGCGCAGGCGCAGTATTATGTGGAGGGAGCATAGGAAAAGGGCAAGAAACTGCTCTAACCCCTGAAACAGCTTCCAGAAATATCCGTTTTCAAAATAGTACGGGATATAATATGGTTCCTCTGTCTGATTTAGAAAACGATGCGTGACCTCAAACCCATCCTTCCATACAAATGTATTTTCTATTTCTCCTGATAATACACAGAAAAAAGGTGGATCTTCTAATACAAGTCCTATCACCTGCTCCGGGGAAGTGGCGGCTATATTGGCTGCCAGTATCCCTCCGGAGAAATGTCCAGATATCACGCAAAGCCGGCCTATGACATGTTTGATAAACCAGATAAAATTCTCTGTCATGGACTTACAACGATACGACGAGGAATCATGGTTGGAGCTTCCGTGTCCGTTAAGAATAGTTTACATAGCAGCAATCGTATAACAGTCTGGTAAAAATGAACGCTAAAAAAGCGGCAGAGCTTTTACTCTACCGCTATTCCTCGTAATGTCCTTTTTCGTGGTTTTCTACACTTTCATTAATTTTTGCCAGATATTCCGCATTTCTTTTTGCTTTCATCAATTCGTTGTATTCCCGTTCGGAAAGAATGACGACATTTTTATTATTTTTACGGGAAACGATAACCGGTTCGCCATTGAAAGCATTATCCAGATAATCTTTTAGTCTTGCTCTTAAATCAACGGGTTTTGTAGCAATCATTTTGATACCTTCTTTCTTTATGCGTACATGATTTGGTACTGTTTTTGGTACTTTTATATAGGGAAAGAAGATTCTGTTGTCAAGGGAAAGAACAAGAGAAATTGGATCACATTCCGGCAGCATGTTTTTTTCCGTTCTGGGCATACTGGGGGAAAGCAGAACAAAACGGGCGTTGTTTTACGAAAAAAGCAGGAAAAGGGAAAAAGAAAAACAGGAAAAAGGAAAGGGCGTGAAACAAAAATGAGCAATCGATTAAAGCAGGAAACCAGCCCTTATTTGCTGCAGCACGCAGAAAATCCGGTAGACTGGTATCCCTGGTGCGAGGAAGCCTTTGAACGGGCGAGGCAGGAGGACAAGCCGGTTTTTTTAAGCATCGGCTACAGCACCTGTCACTGGTGCCATGTGATGGCGCGGGAAAGCTTTGAACAGAAGGCGGTAGCGGATCGGCTACAAAAGGGCTTTATCGCGGTAAAGGTAGACCGGGAGGAGCGCCCGGATATCGACAGCGTCTATATGTCCGTGTGCCAGGCGTTCACCGGAAGCGGCGGCTGGCCAATGAGTATTTTTATGACCTGGGACAAAAAACCGTTTTTTGCCGGAACGTATTTCCCACCAGAAAGCCGTTACGGGATGCCAGGATTTTTGGATTTGCTTACCCAGATAGAAATACAATGGAGGGAAAACCGAGCAGGGCTTTTGGCACAGGCAGAGCGGATCATGGAGCATGTGCAGGGGCGGGAAAATGGAAAAAGAAAAGAAATAGGACAAGGACAAGAACTAGAACAAGAAACAGAAGGGAAAGAAACGGGAGAGGAGGCCGTACAGCTTTTTGCCAGAAGCTTTGATTCCCTTTGCGGAGGCTTTGGCACAGCGCCGAAATTTCCGACGCCTCACAACCTGCTGTTTTTGCTGTTTTATGCGTACCTGGAGCGTAAGAAAACACAGAGGCTTTCCATGGGAGAGGAAAACACAGAGGCCGGAGCGGTTTTGCAAATGGTAGAAAAAACATTAGTGCAGATGCGCCGGGGCGGTATATTTGACCAGATCGGCGGCGGATTTTCCCGGTATTCGACAGATCGGCAGTTTTTAGCACCTCACTTTGAAAAAATGCTTTACGACAATGCGCTGTTGATTTTGGCTTATGCGGCAGCTTACCGGATGACGGGGAAGAGTCCGTATCTGGAGACGGCAAAGGAAACGGCGGACTATGTGCTGCGGGAAATGACGTTGCCGGAGGGTGGCTTTTATAGCGCACAGGATGCGGACAGCGAAGGGGTAGAGGGCGGTTATTACACCTTTACGTTACAGGAGGTACTGGAGGTATTGGGCAAAAAGCGGGGCATGGCCTTTGCCGCAGTATTTGATATTACAAGGGAAGGGAATTTCAACGGAGAGCAGGCGGAGCGCAGGCAGGGGAAGAAAGGATGGTGGAGCAAGGAGCAGACAGGGGGAGCCAATATCCCGAATTTATTAAAGAGCGGACAAATGACTGCCGAACGGCTGGGGAAAGAGACGGAAACGAGAGAGGAAGATTTTCAGGAGGAAAAACAGCTTTTGTATGAGTATCGGAAAAAACGAATGCCGCTTCATTTGGATGATAAGGTGCTGTATTCCTGGAATGCGATGATGATAACGGCCTTTGCTATGCTGTCCCGGGTTTCGGGGGAAGAACGGTATTTGCAGACGGCGCGGAAGGCACAGGCCTTTTTAGAGGAGCATCTTTGGCAAAAAGAGGCGGCTGGACAAAAAGAGACGGCCGTACAAAGAGAGGCAGCCGGAAAAAGACGCCTGCCGGAAGAAAGCATGACCGGACAAAGGGAACCGTTCCAGGAGGAAGGTCAGGGAGCGAAAAAAGGCTGTCGGCTTGCTGTGAGCTGGCGAAACGGGAGGTGTATGGAGAAAGGTTTTCTGGATGATTATGCGTATGGGATAGCAGCCCTGTTAGAGCTGTATCAGGCAACTTTGGAAAAAGGCTATTTGGAAAAGGCAGAGCTGCTTTGTCAGGAAACAGTAGCGCGGTTTGGCGATGGAGAAGGCTTCTTTTTGTGTGAGAGAGGAGAAGGAGAACTGTTTTTTAATCCCAAGGAGGTCTATGACGGAGCGATTCCAAGTGGAAATTCAGTGATGGCATATAATCTGGTACGTCTCTATCAGCTAACCGGACAGGAAACCTATGGGAGCCTGGCGAAACGGCAGCTTTCTTTTCTAAGCACGCAGGCAGAGGATTATCCGGCAGGGCATAGCCTGTTTTTGCTGGCAAAGCTTCTGTATGAGAATCCGCAGGAGCATGTAATCATAGTGACGGCATTCCAGGAACAGCCGCCAGGGGAGAGAGTGACAGAGGAGCAGCCGCCGGAGGGGCTCTCCCTGCTGGCGAATCTTTGTATCGTGAAGGAAAGCGCGGAATATCCGTTGCTTAACCAGAGGACGACCTATTATATTTGTAAGGATTTTCAATGTTTGCCTCCTAGAAATTAGGCTGTCTGGTCAGGTGTCCGCTGTCCATTTCATATACCGTATCACAAAGAGACGTAATGTCTAAGGGATTGTGGGAGGCAAGAAGGATGGTCGTTCCCTCGTCCCAGAGGGAAAGGAAAAGCTGCCTCATTTCGGAAACACCCTGATTGTCCAGGCCGTTCATCGGTTCGTCTAATACCAAAAGCCGCGGCTGCTCCAGGATCGCCTGAGCGATGCCAAGCCGCTGCCGCATTCCCAGGGAATAGTGGCGGACGGGCTTGCGATTGGACGGATTTAAACCAACCAGACGCATAACAGCCGAAACTCTCTCTGCCCGGCTGCGTCTGGTGTTTCGATCTGACAGGGCAAGAAGCCAGGCCAGGTTGTTTTTTCCGCTTTCGTCTAAAAGAAAGCCCGGTGTCTCAATGATCATACCGGTTTCCGGGGCAAAATCACAGTCCTGTCCGATTCGCTTGCCAAAAACAGAGACACTGCCCTCTGTGGGGCGCAAAAATCCAAGGATACATTTCATCAGAACCGTTTTGCCGGAGCCGTTCCGCCCGACAATTCCATAAATACGGCCTGCTTCAAAATCAGCCTGGACATGGCGTAAAACAGGCTCCTTACCAAATTTTTTTGAAAGGTTTTCAACCTTAATAGCATATTCCATGACGATTCTCCAATCTTAAAATTCTAAGGCTTTTACCTGCCGGATCGCAACGGCCGGCAGGATCAGATTCAGTCCGGTAAACAGAAGGTGAGTTTGGGCGAGGGTAGGCAGAGAGTCATAGCCGAAATTGTGCATAACATACGTTGCGTGCTGGAGCGGAGAAAGCCAGGCGGCTAACAGGTTTGCGTAATAGGCCATTTTTTCATCCAGCTTTAGCCATACCATAAAGCGGCTCGGGGTCAGCAGCCAGGCAGCGAGAGTCAGAAGCGTCACCATACTGATGCCTGCTTTTTTTCCGAAACGGAGTGACACTGCCAGATGGGTAAGCAAAAGAAACAGGGTATATTGTGCCATAAGCCAAAAAATATGGAAGCTACAGGAGTAGGGGCTAGTAAAGCGAATTAGCTTGCGAAGAACCGTCAGAGTACGCTGCAGGGTAGCGGGGGCATAGCTGAGAATGGTTGCCGTATTGCTCCAACGGTTAGCAGCTATCGTCGTAGATCCGATGGTCAGAAGGAGCGAGGAGAGGAGCAAAAACAGTGTATAAACCAGGCTCAGGACAATCGCAGTCAGGATCTGTGCGGCCAGCCAGCTCCTCCGGCTGGCTCGAAACAGCAAAAAGGTGTCCGAGGTATCCAGACGGGGCATTTGAGAGAGCAGCAAAAGCAGGGCAAGGGAGGAAAACAGGATATGGTCGCTGTCGGAAAAGCACCAAATAAAAGGTTCTGCTATCTGAAGCTCGGTATGGAACTGTAAGGAAAGGCCAATGGTATGCTGTGTCAATAGAAAACAGCTTAGGAACCCAAGCAAAAAACAAAGAAAGAAACGCGGGTTTTTCCATAGCAGCCGTAGGTTCCATAGCAGGATAGAAAGGACTGTTCTGCTGTTACGCATGGCGGCGCACCTCCAGATATAAGAAAAATCCATTGGTTACGATACAAAAAAACGGTACGGCAAGCCTGGCAAGTGCAAACGGTATGGTAGATCCTGAGGGCATATCCGCAAGGGCAGGAAAAAAGCGTTCTGTCAGCAGGGAGAGGGAAAAGCTGACAGCCGTAGGAATGACGAGGGCGCAGACGGCATCTCTGGTCAAAATGGCTCCGATGCAGCCTAAATGCGCAAAGGAAATTGCGGCCAACAGGCGAGAGGACAATTCTGTCAGCAAGCTTGTCTGTGTGCCAGCGGTAAGGAAGGGCGTCATAGACAATAACGGCAGGGGAGCGCCCAGGCATACCAGCAGAAAAAGAAAGAGGAGTAGGCCAAGAAGCTGGGAAAGGCAAGCCGCCAGGAAAAGGGCAACTAGCTGACCAGCCAGATAAGGTCGGTAGCCGCAGCGGAAAACGCAGGAATAGGCCGCCCGGCTGCTGATTTCCTGCCAGGCGTTGGCAGAAAAGGGAAGGGAGGCGAGCAGAGGCAGGGAGAGGCGGCTGCCCCTCCCGCTCAGAGCAGCAGAGAGCAAGAGAAAGCTATCCGTTTTGCTGCGGATTGCATCTGCGTCCAGTTCCATCCAGAGACAGAAAACCATGACAACAGCGCTTAGATAAAACCATTTCTGGCGGAAGATTCTACCAGAAATAGAAAAGACGATATGAAAAGCCATATGATTCATAGCCAAGCTCCTTTTACGAGTTTTTTTAATAGCCTTCATTTCGATCTAGGATTGTTCCGTCTATCGCATTGATGGTAAGAAAGGAACTGCCGAGTATCGGGGGGGAATCCTTTCCGTGGGCATAACCGCCGCCGCCAAACAAGGTACTGGTGGCATAGAAATCCCAGACAGGGAGGTAATAATAGGCACCAATATCCTCTGATTGCCGTACAGCCATATAGCCAAGCTTTATCTGATAAACAGCTCTGATATTTTCTTCTAATTCTTCATATAGCTCCAGGTGCTTTATGCTTAACATCCCAACATTTTCTAAAATTTCGAGGATGCTTTCAAAAGGAAGCAGAGAAACCTCTGCCTCGACTAGTCTGCCCAGGTCATAAGGATTTTCATAGGTCAGGGCGCAGACGCCTTCGTCCCGGACGATCACCGTAATACTGCCTAAGCCGGAGGTGTAGCCATACGTATTGTTTAGCTGTCCGTTGTAGATACAATCGTTGACCGGAACCCCGTCAATGTGTCTGGTAAAGCAGAAAATATAATATTGCGGGTTTTGCGGAAGCTCCCGTACTGGTATTTGCCCGTAATTGGTCAGCTCGTAATCCGGAGCGAGGGCATGAACCTCCTTTCTGGCAAATGCCAGAGCCTCTTCCATAGAAATAGAGCAGCCTGCAGCCTGTCCGTTTTCTAAAGGCAGGCACTCCTGCTCGCCGCTTATGTTATAACGGGATTTTTCATATTGAATAGAGGGCGGCATCCAGGCCAGATCCCCGGAGGAGTCCAGACCATAGGAGAGGGAAATATGGTAATAGTCCCCGCCTGTGTAAAACAAGTCCTTATTAAAGATAGATAAGGAATATTGATCATAGCCAGGCATAGGCTTTTTGGCCAGTCCATAGCCGGTATATTCTGCCTGAGTTTCGATATCCGTCCAGATAATGTCCTCTAGGTGCCGGTCTAAAAATCCCTGAATTTCTTCGTCAGAAAGCGGGCGCGGCAAAGCCTCGTAAACCGAAAGAGAGGAAACCTCTGGGACGATAATATCCGCATCTACCGTAATGACAGAAATTCCGGATTCCGAAGTGTATTCTGCCTGGTAATGCTCCGGGATACCAAGGCGCTCAGAAAGCAGCTCCGAAGTTGGGGCATCTGAAGCAGAGGAACTTGGGTCAGAGGTGGAAGCATTGCTGGAGTTATCCACAGAATCATTCTTTTTTGTGGATAACGTGGTTTTGGAGCAGCCGGTTATCTGGATAACGATAAAAATAACAAGAAAAAAAGCCATTCTTTTTTTTCGCATAATAAAAACCTTTCTGTTAGCGTTCTGTTGGAGGATGTCTGGTTCTGCTTCCAGTATAGCCTGTTTTTCCGGAAAAGTATTCGGTAAGTTGTATGCAGAATGTTATCAAGTTGTAAAAATGAAAGAAAGCGGATCTGCTGTAAGTACGGCAGACAATAAAACAATAAAAAGGGATTGGAAAATTGTCTCAGAAAGAGCAGATAGTGATTGACAAGTAGGAATCATAACTTTTATAATAGTTGTAAAATAAATAAAAAACGGCTGAGGTTATGGAGCGAAGGCTTCTTTCCTTTGGCCATACAAGCAGGAGGTAGCAAGAAAATGAAAAGCATTCGAACCAAAATCACGGTGTCTCTTATTTTGACTGTCCTGATTGGATTAGTCACGTCTGGGATTTCCAGCATCGCTCTCAATTACAAAAATACCATGTCTACGGTAGAGCAGATGATGAGCCAGACAGCCGTTCTGGCTGCAGGGCGTGCGCAGCAGGAACTGGAGGTATATAAGAACGTTGTCATGGAGGTTGGGTGTATTCCGCAGCTATCCGATCCGGAGGTATCGTTGGGAGAGAAGCAGGCCATTATAGACGGGCGTGTTTCTATGCACAGTTTTCGGAGAGGAAATATTGTCGGTGCGGATGGAATCAGTATTTTTGACGGAAATGATTATTCTGACCGGGAGTATGTCCGTCAGGCAATGCAGGGAAATGTGTTTGTGTCGGAGCCGTTAATCAGTAAGATTACAGGGGAGCTGTCGATTATGGTGGCAGCGCCGCTCTACTCCGAGGGAAAGCAGGAAAATCCGATAGTAGGTGTCGTATACTTTGTTCCTCGGGAA
The DNA here is from genome assembly GCA_949155905.1 of uncultured Lachnospiraceae bacterium. Classification (GTDB taxonomy): domain Bacteria; phylum Bacillota; class Clostridia; order Lachnospirales; family Lachnospiraceae; genus MGBC131033. The sequence continues at coordinate 37,304 of CASCWU010000014.1, read as the reverse complement.
ACCTTTTTAAATGATATTGTATCGGCTATTCAGGTAGGAGAAAACAGCAGAGCCTATATGATCAATAAATCCGGCGATACGATTGCGGATATTACACTTGAGACGATTACGGTTCAAAATATAGAAGCAGAGGCGCAAAGCAATTCTGCGCTGCGGGAATTAGCAGCAATCCATGCCGAGATGCGTGAGGGGAAAAACGGATTCGGAGGCTATACGGACGGAGGAAATAAAATGTTTGCAGCATATGCTCCTGTGCCGGATACCGATGGTTGGAGTATTGCTGTAACCGCGCCGCAGATCAATTATCTGGAATCCACACGGGATGCTATGGTGATCAATATTGCAGTGATCGTAGCTTCTATTGTGCTTTCGGCTATTGTCGCCCTGACGTTGGCTATCAATATCGGCAGGCCGATGAGAGCGTGTGTAGATCGGATGAAGCTGCTGGTAGAAGGAGATTTGGACACTCCGATGCCTAAGATTACAAACAAGGATGAAACCGGTGTGCTGGTTCATTCTACGGAGGCTCTGGTAGAGGGGCTGCGTACCGTTATCCAGGACATCAGCTATTTGCTCAACGAATTGGCCAATCAAAACCTGGATGTTTATACGAGGCATGAAGACGTATATGTCGGAAGCTTTCGGGATATTTTGCTTTCCATGCGCAATATGAAGCTGAAGCTAAGCGGTGCTATGCGTCAGGTCAATCATTCTGCAGAAGGGGTAGCAAGCGCCAGCAATCAGCTCTCTTCCAGCGCGCAGACGCTTAGTCAGGGTACGACAGAGCAGGCGAGTGCGGTAGAGGAATTGGCGACGCAGATCAGTATGATCTCCGAGGAGGTAAAAAATACGGCCAGCGGAGCCTTAGAGGTCAGGAACCAGACGCATCAGACCGGAGAAGAGGTTTTCCTGTGCAACCAGAAAATGCAGAGCCTCGTAGAAGCAATGGAACGGATTCGGAACAGTTCCGAAGAGATTGAAAAGATTTTAAAAACAATAGATGACATTGCATTTCAGACGAATATCCTTGCCCTGAATGCAGCAGTAGAGGCGGCCAGAGCCGGCAGTGCGGGAAAAGGCTTTGCCGTGGTAGCAGAGGAGGTTCGCAGCCTGGCTGGAAAATCTGCACAGGCGGCAAAAAATACTTCCGAGTTAATTGCAAATTCGACAGAGGCCGTACATACTGGTACTGAGATTGCCCAAAACACAGCAGATGTTCTGCTTGGTGTTGTAAACAGTATTCAGTCGGTTGTGGATGCCATTGACCATATTGCGCTTGTATCCAACGAGCAGTCCGAGTCAGTAGGGCAGGTTTCAGAGGGAATTAATCAGATTTCGATTGTGGTGCAGAGCAACAGTGCTACCGCAGAGGAGGGCGCGGCGGCCAGCCAACAGCTTTCTGCCGAGGCGGCCAGCTTAAAAGGACTGGTGGATCAATTTACACTTGCTATGGAGTCCTAAAAAACGAAGGGCAAGGAGGATACGAAATGATTCGTTCTGTTATTTTTGATATGGGAAATGTGCTACTGCGGTTTGAGCCGGAACGTTTTCTCGACCGGTGGAACATCCGGGATTTAGCGGACAGGGAGCTGCTGCTCGGAGAAATTTTTCATTCCCCGGACTGGCCGGGGCTGGATTCCGGGGAGTTTTCCGAAGAGGAGCTAGAGGAACGTGCCAGAAAACGGCTGCCCGAACGCCTGCATACCGTTGCACATTCTCTGATTTTTGAGTGGGATGTGCCGATAGAGCCGATACCCGGGATGGCTGAGCTTCTGGCAGAATGCAAGGAGGCACAGCTTGGTCTGTATCTGCTGTCAAATGCCAGTCGCCGTCAGCCGGACTATTGGAGCCGTGTACCCGGCAGCTCATTATTCGACGGCGCTGTCGTCTCTGCCTTTTGCCGTCTCGTAAAGCCCGGCGCGCAAATCTACCAGTACACGCTGGAAAAATTTCATCTCCGGCCGGAGGAATGCCTGTTTGTAGACGATATGGAAGCGAATGTCCGCGCTGCCGAGGCAGAGGGAATCCATGGGTTTGTATTTAACGGAGACATCAACGCGCTGCGCCGCTGCATAGAAGAGCTGGGGGTATCACTGTCAGCCAGATAGAGCGCTAGGGCTGTTCTATAATAGTTATAGCCCTGCGTGCATTTCCTGGCTGCATAGTCCCGGAAGCTGTTCTATGGCATATAAAGGAAGGTTTAAAAGACCGTCTTCTTCTTTATAATCTGCCATGGAGGTACGGACGGATAGATCCGGCTGGAATTTTTCCCGGTAGGTTTTCAGGCTTTTGGCTCTGAGATTAGTTTCTGCCTTTACCTCTAAAGGGAAGACGGCTTCTCCGTTATCCAGCAGAAAATCTATTTCGCAGGAGCCGCGGTCATTGGTAAAATAACAAATGTTAAGGCCAGGAGCCGCGGCTAATTGCTGTAGGACATACTGCTCGGTTAGGGCGCCTTTGAATTCGGTAAACAAAGAGCTTCCTTCTAATAGGGTTCTCTGGCGCAGCCCGGTCATACATCCAAGAAGCCCGACGTCCACGATGAAAAGCTTAAAGGCTTTCAAATCCTCATATGCTTTTAAAGGCAGATGCGGTTGTGTGATTCGGCTGACCTTGTGGACAAGACCGCAATCGGAAAGCCACATAATAGCTGTTTCGTAGTCTTTTGCCCGTCCGCCTTCCCGGACAAGGCCATAGAGGAATTTTTTGTTTTCCTTTGCCAACTGGGACGGAATACTGTTCCAGACCATACGGATTTTTGGGACAAGCTCTAACGGCGCGTGCTTGGAAAAGTCCTGTTCATAGGCGGCTAGAATCCGCTGCTGGATATGCCGTACCTCCTGGAAGTCCCGATGCTCGGAAAAGTGGGCGACGGCTTCCGGCATACCCCCAATAAAATAATATTGCTTCAGAGCCTCGATCAACGTTTGCTTCAAGGCAGTGATCAGAGAAAAATCATGCTGTTTTAAGGCCTCGGCAAAGCGTTCCAGTCCGAGCGCACCTAAAAATTCTTCAAAGGACAATGGGTAGAGTGACAGAAAATCCACCTTTCCTACCGGAAACGAGGTGCCTTCATGAAGGGCAATCCCCAGTAGGGAACCAGCACAGATAATATGGTACTGCGGCGCTTCCTCGCAGAAATATTTCAGGCTGGAAAGAGCCCGCGGCACCTCCTGTATTTCATCAAAAATCAATAAGGTGTGTTCCGGGAGAATCTTTTTCCCGGCGTAAAGCTCCAGCCCCAGCAAGAGGCGTTCCGGGTTTAAGTCCATCTGAAAAAGTCCGGCCATAGTAGGATTTGCGTCGAAATTGACGTATATCGTATCCTGATAAGCCAGACGTCCGAATTCCTTCATCAGCCAGGTTTTTCCTACCTGCCTCGCTCCTTCGATGACCAGAGGCTTCCGGTAGCTGCTTTTTTTCCATTGATATAAACGCTCGATAGCGAAACGATACATTGCGGCGCCTCCCTGTTTGCAAACAGTTCCCAACTTCCATAGTATCTGTTGTTTTCTATAGTATAATAACCCATTACAAAAAATGCAATGAAAAAATGTATATATAGAACAAAAAATGCAGGGAGTTTTTGTTTCTACACAGAAGGAAGTATCTGTTCTTTTCGGAATTGATATGGTGTCATTCCGGTATCCTCCAAGAACAGCCGGGTGAAAAAGGGGATGGATATCGCAAAACAAAGAACGACAGAGTCTGAGTCTATTTTTTTATCCCAATAAATGCAGTGAGTATCCATGATCATCGCTTCTCCGGTATGCAGCAGGGCGCTTTGCTGGAGCATGTCGTACTGAAAGGAGCCATCTACGACGTAAAGCAGTTCGTAATATTGATTATAGTGGATATGGCTTTCGTCTGGAATGGTGTTCCAGAAGCCATGAAAGGCACCGTCCGATCCTACTGTCGCGCAGAAGGAATAGTCTCCTATACGAATATGTAGGAAAAAGTCCAGATCTTCCTTTTCCTTTAACGGGGACATTTCAAAAACTTTGGTACGGTCGATAGCGCGGTCGGGACGCCGCTCCAGGGAAAAACGGTATTCAATGTCGATCCATTGATGGATCGCTTTTTTTAATTCGTCAGTCATGGCGCTCCTTTCTGTGAGGGACATTGGGAGTGGAAAAAGCTTCGGATCTGCTGTTTTAATTTTACCATCAGGAAAGGCATTGTGCAACCTCTTTCGATGGCTCTGTTTTTGTTATGTTCTTTTGTCATTTTTTGTTTCCCTCCGATTTATGGTAGAAAGTATCGTTTGGATAGTCTGTCAGAGAGAAAAAGGATGGCCAAGTGCTTTTTTCAGCCCTGGAATCCCTTTATAATAGAATACATCATAAGGTTTGCTGGAATTAAAGAGGAAAAAACAAAAGGAAAAACAGAAAAAGAGGAGGAAGCACATGAGGAGAGAACAGTTTATACCACAGGACTGGAAGGAAATTCCGATTGCCAATCGTCCGAAAATCCGGTACTGGCTACCTGCGGCTGCCGTAGATCAAGAGGATTTACGTGAAGAGATTCGCCAGCTTTATGAAAGAGGGTTTGGAGGGGTCGAGGTCGTTTCCCTGCATCGCTATGCTGCACTGTATGAGAGTGAGGATGGCTGGGGAGGCGAGCATTGGAATCAGACGATTCAGACGATTTTAGACTGGACACCATCGCTGCCGGAGGAGTTTGAAAAAAGAAGGGGCTATTCGATTTTGCCATATTTGCCGTTTATCGGGGCAAGAGGGAAAATTCTTCTCAGTCCGCCGGATATACCGGGATATTGCCTGGAAGATCCGGTGATTGGCGAGATGGTCAATCATGACTACCTGGAGACATTAACACAGTGCTACTGCGAATATCATTTGGGTGGGTTAAGCGAGCTGTCGGAACGGTACGGGAAAAATCTCCGTTATCAGGTGGCTTATAACAAGCCATTTGAAATTGAGCGTTGTGGCCTGTATCTGAATTTTCCGGAAAACGAAGCGTTAGGGCGGCCTTCCTTTGATTATTTAAAGACGATGGCAGCATCTGTCCATCTAGGCAGAAGAAAGCGTTATTCCTTTGAATGTGCAGCAGAATTCGGGCATGGCTATGGGCAGGATTACGAGGATTTGCTTTGGTGGATCAAACGGAGTCTGATGGCGGGCATCAATTTTGAGGTGCTTCATGGTGCTTCCTATTCCGGCGCTTACTATGGGGAGTTATCTGTTGACGGCAGTATGCCAGGCGTAGAGTGGCCGGGGGAGTAGGCTATCGTGCGCTGATTGTGCCGGAGGAATGTTATTTTTCCATAGCCAGTCTGAAAAAAATCGCTTCGCTGCTAGAAGCAGGCTTCCCGGTGGTTTGGGTAGGAAAGCGTCCAGAGCAAGGCTTTTTCTTTGCGGAGTGGGATACGCTGGAAAAACGGACAGAATGGGAGGAAAGCATGGAACGGATATGGGCTGACCCATGTTTGATTCATGTATCGTCTCTTATGGCTGTTCCGAGAATGCTGCAAAGCTACGGGATTTTCCCTCGGGTAAGGCTGGAGGGAACACGTGATATTGTGACGGCCGCTCATATAGATGAAGAAGCACATGTAACCTATTATGGAGTGTATGCGTATAATCGTTTCCTCTATGAAGAGGACTCTCCGGCAATGTTTGGCTATGTTGAGGATACGATCAAACCATTTTATCAGAGAAAGGGATAAAGCAGCCGGAAGGACGTATTGCTTTCCCTGGAAGGGACAGTTTCCTTAGAAGAGGATGAGCTGTTGGTTTTGGCGGTTGTGCCGATTGTACCAGAAGAGATGATAAAGGAAGAGGATGTACGAGAGCTTCTGCGTCCGCATCGCAGGTTAATTGGGAAAGTGAAGGTTTTGTTTAAAAATTTGTCTCTGCGGAAGTTCGGTCCGACCATCCCGGAGGAAAAATCCTATTTACGAAGCTGTTTTTCAGAGGATATGATTTCTCTTTGTCTATCATCAAATGATATGGAGGCAGAAAGCGTACAGCCAAACAATATGCAGTCAGGTAATGGGCGGTAAAGTAGCCTACGGCCATGGAGAGAGCTGCGGCCGGATCTGAATACCTTTGTAGGGCAAGGAATTTACGAAGGAAACTTTACGCTTCCAGAGATAGAAGAAGGTCGCAGGTACGTATTGCGCTTGGGACGTGTCTCGGATACTTTTACAGTTATGGTTAATGGGAAACAGGCGGTCTTTCCGGATCAGGTATTAAAGGAGGTTGATATTACTGAACTGGTGCAGACAGGAAAGAACCAGATTCAGGTAACTGTAACCTCGAATCTCTACAATGCCGTAGTAAAGGAGGACGGAAAGGAATTTTTCCCGATGAAACGGATTCTGCGGAATTATGGAATCTGGGAAGACGGGGAGGAGTATTGTTGTGTACAGGTTTTTGAGTAACAAAAATGTAACAGAAAACAAAAGCGGATGTAAAGGAGAAAGAAAATGAAGTTTATAAGGAAAAGAAACAAAAAAGCAGGGAAACAGTGGCTGACACAGGCATTTGCGCTTATACTGGCAGTATCGCTTTGTATGAGCGGGCTTGTTGGCTGCGGAAAGAAAAAGGAGAGCGACAAGCTGCAAGATAATCAGCAGACGGAGCAGGAGAAAGAGAATAAGCCGGGAAATGAAAGCGATGGGGGAACGAACAAACGCACATATCAAGTATGTAGAGGTAGCAGGCGGAGAGGCAACGGAGAAATATGGACTGATGCTGGCGTCTGGGGATTATCCGGATATGCTCTGGCAGGCAGGGCGTTCGTATCCGGGAGGCTTGTCAAAGGAAGTAAGTGACGGGATTTTAGTAGATTTAACCGAGTATGTGGAGCAGTATATGCCGAATTATAAATCCTGGTACCAGATTGATCCAGAATATGAAAAACGGGTTCTGACAGATGAGGGAAAAAATATCGGAATTTATGAGTTGTTTTGTGATTTCGGCGGTCTGACATCAGAACCAGAATGGAATGGTCTGGCGATCCGGCAGGACTGGTTAGATCGCCTGGGACTATCTACTCCGGTGACGATTGAGGATTGGACAAATGTACTGACCAAATTTAAAGAGGAAATCGGTTGTGCAAAGCCGTTAATGGCAGGGCCGACAGGGAGTATTTTGTCAAAGGCATTTTTAAGCGCATATGGAGTAACCGATGAATTTTATGTAGATGGTGCAAGTATCAAGTATGGACCTGCAGAACCAGGCTTTAAGGAATGGCTGATTCTAATGGCAGACTGGTATAAAAAAGGTCTGCTTGATCCAGATTTTGTTTCGGCTGCCAGCGGAGCGATGATGGCAGATAATGGAGAAATAGCAAATGGAACAACAGGAGCATTTCCGACGATTACCCCATTTTTAGGAGAGGGAATGAAGCTGACAGGCTATGAGGTAGAGGATGGTTTTTATATTTCTGCTGTGCAGGCACCTGTATTAAATAAAGGGGATGTCGTGCAGTACCGCACTCCAGTTCAGGTCGTCAATATGAGCCATTGTGTTGTAACAACGAACTGCAAAGATATCCCACTTGCCTGCAAATGGTTGGATTATCAGTATACAAAGGAAGGTATGTTATTTAATTGTTTGGGGGTAGAGGGAGAATCCTATGTAGAAAATGCAGATGGTACATATAGTTTTACCGAACTTATTACCAATAATCCGGATGGATATTCCCCGACAGATGCTACTTCAATTTATACCAGAATGGGAGCAGGGACCTGCCAGGCTTATATAATTTCTTTAGGGATACTGTGACTGTAACAGAGGCGCAAAGAGAAGGAATTGATACCTGGATGAAGGATGGTGATGCAATGTGTATTCCGGATCATATGTCGATGACAGAGGAAGAGGGTGCTGCGTATAACTTCCTTTACACTGCTTTGAAAACAATGGCAAATGAATATACTGTTCATGTGATTACAGGAATAGAATCGGCGGATACCTTTGAGGAATTTGTAGCTAGCTTGTATGAGCATGGTTTAGAGGAATGTCTGGGATATCAGCAAGCCGCGTACGACCGGTTTTTGAACCGCTAGCCAAACCACCTGTTATCCATCTGGTATTTTTTGCCGATATATACCATAGATCTACCGTAAATTTCCTGTAGAACAGTCCTGAAAGGCATAGGTTGTTCCGCCGGGGAAGGAACCCCGGAGCAATGCAGAGTACAGGAAAGCAAAGTAGTTCATCTGCAAGAAAGGATGTGAGCAGGATGAAAATCAACGCAAGCAGCGTTGCCATGACCTCTTCCCGGAGCTACCAGGAAAGCACGGCGGTGCAGACCAGCTCGATTATTTTTAAAGGAAAGAATAGTCCGTGGTCAGCAAAAAATTCGGGTAATTCCAAAAATAAAACCGGCAAGGGCTCTGCAGCAGACGAAAGTAGTGGGAGCGGCAGAAACAAAAAGGCATTGTCCACGCCGACTCGGATGCTTTTAGACCAGCTAAAGCAGGAGGAGAGGTTTCAGGACAATCAGTCTCAGACGGTATTCGGCAACGGCCTGGGAGCGCGTCAGGTAGGACAAAGAGAAGAGTTTGCCGATTCCAAGGAGAGCCTTGAGATCGAAGCACTGCGTAAGCTATTAGAGGCGCTGCGGCGAATGCGAGAGGGCTTCCGGGATGGCAAATGGAGCCCGGATTCCGTACAGAAGCTAAAAGGGCTGCGGGATAATTCCGGGCAGCTTCCGGCAGCAGGCCGTACCCCATGGAGCGTACAGAATCCGTTGGTGCGTCCAGGAACGACGTCGATACAGGGGCTGAGCGCCGGGATTTGGACGAGACAGACCGTGGTATCAAGCTTTCGCAGTGAAACCGAAATGACCGCTTTTTCTACGACAGGTGTCGTACAGACAGCAGACGGCAGGAGCATCGGCTTTAATGTCCAGGTGGAGATGTCCCGCAGCTTTTTGGAGGCGAACGAATATATCACCGAGGACACGATCCGGATTATGTCTGATCCGCTGGTGATTAACCTGGATACAAACGTAGCGAGCGTCACCGATCAGAAGTTTTTGTTTGATCTGGATGCCGACGGCATCCTGGATGAGATTTCCTTTGCAGGCGAGGGCAGCGGCTTTTTGGCTCTGGATAAAAACGGAGACGGTAAAATCAACGACGGGACAGAGCTGTTTGGGACACGCTCCGGGAATGGCTTTGCTGATTTAGCTGTCTATGATGAGGATGGAAATGGCTGGATTGACGAAAACGACAGCATATTTGACAAGCTGATGGTCTGGACAAAGGATGCCGCAGGGCATGATAAGCTGGTTAGCATCGGCAAGGCTGGCGTAGGTGCGATCTATCTGGGCAGCGCTTCGACCGACTTTACCCTGCGGGGTGAGGAAAATGGAGCGGTCAATGGGCAGATTCGTCGAAGCGGTGTTTATTTAAAGGAATCCGGCGAGGCCGGGACGATTCAGCATGTAGATTTGGCGTTGTAGAGAATAACAGAGGAATCGTATGGTGCGGGACTGTTGCTCTTGGGTAAAAATCTTTGATAAAGATACAGAGCAGCAGTCCCGCGATTTTTGTTTGACAGGCTCATATAGTTTGATAGGCTTATATAGCGTTGAACATATCATCAGAAACCTATTTTTCGCTGTACGGGTTTTTCTTTAAAGCTTCCTCGAATTCCTCAAGCTGTGCAGTCAGTGTCCCCCATTCATACATCAGATCATCTAATTCCTGCTCCTTTGCAGTAATGTCCTTTTGGATATCAGATAATTTGCTATAATCTGAGGTATATTCCGGGTTTAGGAGTTCATCCTTAGCGGCCTGCAGCGCTTCCTCACAGACGGAAATTTGTGTCTCGATTCGTTCCAGCTTTTTGGTCAGGCGGGAACGTTCCTTTCCTGGATTAAAGCCAGGCGTATTTGTCTGGGAAAAAGTGGACTCCTTGCCTGGATGAAAGAAATGCGTATCCACCTGATTTTTCTGCCCTTCCTGCCCTCTCTGCTGTGTCCCCGCCGTAATTCCCTTTTTCAAGTCGGTTTCTCTTGGCTTCTCGTTTTGATCCTGCTGGTACTGTGTATAGCTGTATGGATAGTAGCGGACAATTGCCAGCATTCCCGTTTTAACAGAGGTGTCAAAAGCAGAGGTATCAGAAGCAGTGGTGTCAGAAACAGCTGTGTCAGGCGTTACTTCCTCGAAGATAAGCAAAGAATCTGCAATCTGGCTGACAAAGTACCGGTCATGGGAAACAAAGAGGACAGAGCCACTAAAGCCCTTTAACATCTGTTCTAGTGTTTCCTTGCCGATGATATCCATATGGTTTGTCGGCTCGTCTAAGATCAGGAAGTTTGGCCGGCGTTTGAGGATTTTCGCCAGGGCGAGCCGCCCTTTTTCTCCGCCGGAAAGCATGGAAACCCGTTTAAAGACATCGTCTTGCGTAAACAGGAAGGAGCCGAGCAGCGTGCGTACTTCGGTCTGTGTCATTTGTGGGAACTCCTCCCAAAAATCGTCCAAAACCGTTTTTTCGCTGGAGTATTGGGCGATTTGCTGGTCAAAATATCCTACGTCTACCTGAAACCCAAAGCTGCTGCTTCCGCCAAGTGCAGGGAGCTGTTTGGTAATTGTTTTAAGCAGGGTCGACTTTCCGGTTCCGTTTGCACCGATCACGGCCAGCTTCTGCCCTTTTTTCATGGTAAAGCTGACCTCGGAAAGAGCATGGCCGTAGCCGATTTGCAGATGATTTACCTGCAATACCTCCTTTCCGGTTTCCCGGCGAGGCGTACAGTTTGCATGGAAGGTGCGTGTATCATAACGGGCAGGGGGTTCGATCTTTACCATATGGTCGAGCTGCTTTTGCTTTGACCAGGCCATGGAAACCTTCGTTGGGTGGTGCTTGAATTTTTCAATCAAAGCAGTCAGCCGTTCGATTTCCTTTTGTTGTTGGGTATAGTCCTTTTGCTGCTTTTCCCAATTTTGCCGTTTCCGCTCAATAAAAGCAGAATAATTGCCGGGATAGCGTGTGGCCGTTCCATATTCAATTTCGTATACGACATCTGCCAGCTTGTCCAAAAACATCCGGTCATGAGAGACAATGACGACTGCCCGGGCATAATCCTTTAAATAGCGCTCCAGCCATTCTACTGTGGCGATATCCAAATGGTTGGTTGGCTCATCGAGCAGTAAAATATCTGGTTTGGAGAGCAGGAGCTTGGCAAAGGCGATTTTTGTCCGTTGCCCGCCGGAAAATTCAGATAACCGCTTTTCTCGGACGGAGGCTGGAAAACCAAATTGCGTTAAAACCATGTCATATTCCCGCTCATAATCATACCCGCCAATCCAAGCAAAACGTTCCTCTGCGGAAGCATATTTTTTCGCTAACTGTTCGGCGGCTTCCTCTGTCAGCTCCGGTTCATTCAGCTTCTCTAAGAGCTGCTCCATCTGCGCCTGGAGAGTCAGAATCGGTGCAAAGGCCTTGCGGATTTCGGTTTCTAGTGTAGCAGAATCATCCTCAAAGGCGATTTGCTTTAAATAGCCGATCACCGGATTACCGGCTTTGGAAATATAAATGTCCTCGTCGCTGTCCCGTTTTGAAAGCGGCACTTCCCCGCTGATAAGCTTGAGCAGGGTGGTTTTGCCGCAGCCGTTTCGTCCGACGACTGCGATTTTTTCTGTATCACGGATTTCAAAGTTGATATGTTCTAAAATGGTATCAGCAGCGAACCGTACTGCACCATTGTGTATTTGATATAGCATTCAAGTATCCTCCTGTTTTTTGAATGAAAGGGTGGTATGGTTTCTAAAAATAGTGGTGTTATCAGAAAAATCAGGAAGAATAGAACACAAAAATGGAATACAAAATAGCATGAGAAGGGCAGAAAAAGAGCGGGAAGGGCTATGCTTGTTCCGGCTTGCTACGATTTTTCCTGATTTTTACTCACAACAAAAAAACCATGGTTCTGTTCCTTTTTCGGCAATCAAAATCAGAGGCTCCCTTTTAGGAACCGGTATGCGAAAGAACAGATGACACAGTGCGTCCATGGTCTGCCTGACGTTCTACAGGCAGCGTAAGTTAAACAGCAAAAATCGTAAATCTCATCGGAATACCTCTCTAAGCAAAATAGTAAGGAATAAACTTCCTTCTGTCTAGTAAAATAGCATAAAGGCCAGGCTCTTGTCAAGAATAATTCTTTGCAGAGGAGGATTTTTTGGAAAAATCTTAGCTTGATATATTTGTTGATTATGATAGAATATTGTCAAAGAAGAGAAAGAAAGGACATAGAGGGAGGCAGGGAATGGCTTTGAGGAAAAGCAAGGATACAGGCGGCAGAAGAACAGAGGAGAGAGAAGAAAGAAGAGAAGAGCCGGGAAGCAGGTGGATGGCATCGTATAAGGTGAAGCTGGCTCTGATTGTATTTGGTATGGTGCTGATGCTCATTCTGATTCGTTTTTTTTCTAAAAACGGCAGTAAGATGTCAGAAAAAATCAACGACACTATGGAGGAGGTTATCATAGGAACGGAAGGAAAGGTGACGACGATCAGCAAGGCGGATATTGAAAAGGTATTTGAAATCAGCGAGCTGTCAACAGCAGACTATACGTATAATGCGATTGCAAGAGCCTATGCGGAGGACGGGACAAGCATCCGTTACTACGTGGCCTATGAGGGAACGATAAAAGCAGGGATCGATTTTAGTGAGGTAGAGATTGCAATAGAAGAAGAAAGCAAAGTAATTACGATTACGCTTCCAAAGGTTGAACTAAAAGAAAAGACAGTGAATCCGGGTACATTAGAATATATTTTTAAAGACAAGGGAAGCGAAACAGAAACCGTACATCAGGAGGCCTTTCGGCTCTGCGAGCAGGATTTGGCAGAGCGGGCAAAGAAAGAAGGGGAACTTTTGCGGCTGGCAAGGGAAAATGCAGTTGCAGTAGTAAATGCGTTAGTTACACCATGGATAGAGCAGATCGACCAGGATTATCAGATTGAAATTAAGACACAATAACAGGCAGTTCTGTGGGCGGAAAGGATTTTATTTATGAAAAAAAGAATGGTATGGCTGCTGGTGATAGGCAGTCTGGCAGCTTTTCTATGCTCTTGTTCCGGGAAGAATAAGGAGGAAGCAGATACCGCTATAGAGGAGTTGGAAAAGGAGTCTGTTATGTGGGAGGCCAGAACTCCGGATATTTCACAGATTCGTTCGATTTGTGAGCTGGCGACGTTAGAATGTTATTACCATAATGTAGCAAAATCGGTCAAGGAAAAAGGAAAGGGGCTTTCTCATATCGGGGAAAAGGAACGTATTTTTTGGATTGAATACAGTGGAGTGGCCAGATTTGGAATCAATGTGTCAAAGGTGACAATGGAGTCAGAGGGAACGGAGATTTTGATTACGATTCCAAAGGCAGAGCTGCTGGGCTTGTCGGATCATACCTTTGCAGAGGGCAGTTATATTTCTTCTGATGATGGATTTAATAAAAATCCGATTACCTCGGAAAATCAGACAGAGGCGGTTGCCGCAGCAGAAGAGGATATTCGGAATATGTTTGCAAAGGACGATGCGATTTTATCTAAGGCACAGGACAATGCAAAAAAATTGATCGAAAATTATATCCGGCAGCTAGGACAGCTTTCGGATGTGGAATATGAGATTACATGGAACTATGAAGAAAATATTCCCAAGGAGGAGGGGGACAAATGAAATTAGGAATTCAGTGTTATGGTTTGCAAAATATGCCGCAGGCAGATCCGATGGATTTTTTTAAAGGCTTATATCGTATGGGGTATCGTTTGGCAGAGCCATTTATCTGTTTTGGAAAGGAAATGGCAGAGGTGTTTTCTGATAAGCCGTGGAGCATCTGGCAGGCAGAGGAGGCGCCGGGGTATTTACGGGGGCTGCAGGAAATTGGCTTTGAAACGATTTCTGCCCATGTGCTGGGCAATCCGGCCTTGGTGCGGGAGGAGATGATTTCCTTGGCGAAGGAGTTTGGGATTCGGCAGTATGTAGTAGGTTTGCCGCAGCCGCTGGAGGAGGAAAGCCTAAGGGAGATGGCAAAAGCGTATCAAAGCTGTGCAGAGAAGCTGGCAGAGCATGGAATTGCCCTGCTGGTACATAATGGCGGAGCAGAACCAACGGCTGTAAAAATAGCCGGGAAAACAGCATATGAATATTTACTGGATCAGGCAGAGCTTCTTGGCGCACAGCCGGATATCGGCTGGCTGGCCGCTGGCGGCGCAGATCCGGTAGAATGGCTGATGGCTAACCGTGGACGGATCAGGTCGCTGCACTATAAGGATTATCAGGATGGAGAGGAAAGACCAGTTGGCAAAGGAGGGCTAGATCTCTATACGTGTTTTCAAATTGCACGGGTATTGGATATTCCACAGATAATAGATATGGATACCTGTACGGTGGAGGATCTGGAACAGGCTGCCGAACTGTTCCAGAAGCTGGAGGGACGCCGGGATTGGACGGAGAGCATTCTTTGCATATTGGACGTAGACAGCGGTGAGGTGACAGAGCTACAGCGATTTGATACAATTATCGAAGCGCCGAACTGGTCGCCGGACGGCAGTTTCCTTTATTACAATGCAGATGGATTGATTTATCGCTATGAACTGAGCAGCAAAGCGATTACACAGGTAAATACCGGGCCTTGCACCAACTGTAACAACGATCATGTGTTATCCTCAGACGGCAGGAAGATTGCGGTCAGTCATATGAATATCGAGGGCGGATTTTCTTCTTATATTTATCGGATTAGCCTTGCTGCAGAGGATATGGGGAACCGGGAAGATATGGAAAGCAGGGAAAACCGGGAAGTCAGGGAATATAAGGAATATAAGGAAAAAGAGAAGGAAGAGGAAGAAGAGAAAAAATCAACATGGAAGCAGATTACGCCAAATTCTCCTAGCTTTCTGCATGGCTGGTCGTCGGATGGAGAGATGGTCTACTGTGCATTTCGGGGTAGTGAAAGCCAGACGGTGGATATTTATGCGATTTCAGAGGAGGGCGGAGAAGAACGGAGGCTGACAGATGGAATAGGCTATAACGATGGCCCGGAATATTCGCCGGACGGCAAACAGATTTGGTTTAATTCGACCCGAAACGGGCTGATGCAGATTTATCATATGGACAGGAATGGCGGTAATCTGGTACAGGTGACACATACTGGACAGAATGAATGGTTTCCGCATATCTCGCCGGATGGGAAAAGGGTCGTTTATCTGACGTTTCAAAAAGGCGATCTCGATCCATCGCAGCATGTGGCAAACCTTTATGTGTCGCTTAGCGTGATGGATTACGATGGAAGCAATAGCCGTAAGCTGTTGGAGTTTTTTGGCGGACAGGGGACGATCAATGTAAACTCGTGGGCGCCGGACAGTAGAAGGCTGGCGTTTGTGCGGTATGTGCCTAAGGGGGAGATGGGACGACTTTGATTTAGAGAAGAGGTTGTTATAGATAAATGAGTTGGGATGTGGTAAAATAAGAGGTGGAGGTGTATGATTATGAATGGACAGATGAAGAAATATAGAGAAAGTTTGGTGAAAATGCCGGAACCCGTCCTGTTAAGCCAGTGTCCAAAAATTCAGTTGGATTTAAGAGGACTCATGCAGTATGCAAAAAATAAGGGAGTGAAAGTAATAGGATTGACGGAAAAAGAAAAAGCAGTTTTTCTAAATAAGAGTATTGATAATAGATAAAAATAGTTTGTATCTAAATAAGGAACTGTGGAAAAGTATTTTTTAGGATATCAGAAATTTTTCTATTTGAACTTTAGCAAGGTCTGTTATTAGTTGTTTAGGCTGATAACAGGCCTTTTTTTTAAAAAACCATCAAAAAATACTTGCAATATACCCGGTGGGGGTATATAATGGAGTTGAAAAATTGAAATACTAGAATAAATTAGGAACGTCAAATGAAAGGGAATTACAGAGTGGAGGTGTTAGTATGCCAGAAAAAAAATCAAAGCCATTAGACGGCAGAGAGCATCCAGACTGCGGTCAGGAGCAAAGCTGTGAAAAGCTGCCAGAGGAGTGCCTTTGCTGCAGCCACCGGAAAAAGGAGCGTTCTGAGCAGGAATACAAGGACCTGATTCACCGTCTGAACCGGATCGAAGGTCAGATCCGCGGCATCCGCGGAATGGTAGAGCGGGGGGTATATTGTCCAGATATTCTCGTACAATCCGCCGCCGCCAGCGCCGCCCTGAACAGCTTTAACCGGGTACTGCTGGCGAACCATATCAAAAGCTGTGTCACCCAGGATATCAAAGACGGAAAGGAAGAAACCGTGGAGGAGCTGCTGGCGACATTGCAGAAACTGATGAAATAGAAAAAAGAATTCGCTCCCTTGTGAGTGGTGAAGCCGGGCATAGCCCGGTCTGGAGAGAAGAGACGGAACTAAGTCCGTCAAAGACGGGCTCAATAGGAGGAAGGAAAATGGAGCAGTATACAGTAACGGGAATGAGCTGTGCGGCCTGCAGTGCCAGAGTAGAGAAGGCAGTTTCGAAGGTGCCAGGGGTGGAAGCTTGCTCGGTCAGCCTGCTGACGAATTCGATGGGTGTAGAAGGAACTGCTTCGCCGCAGGAGATCATCCATGCGGTACAGGAGGCCGGATACGGCGCAGAACAAAGGCTGCGTGGAGGCAGATCCGGACAGGGCGGCGCGGCAGGAGGATACAGCGGAGACGGTACGGGTTCCGGTGCTGTTGGAGCTGTCGGAAGCGCAGGCAGTTCCAGCTTTGCCGGGGAGGAGTTATTGGCAGATCATGAAACTCCTTTGCTGAAAAAACGGTTGGTTGCCTCATTGGGCTTTTTGATTGTGCTGATGTATTTTTCCATGGGGGCGATGATGTGGGGCTGGCCTCAGCCGTCCTGGCTGGAGCATAATCATGTGGCGATGGGATTGCTGCAGCTTTTGCTTACAGCGGTGGTGTTGGTGATTAACCAGCGGTTTTTTATCAGTGGGTATAAGAGCCTGTGGCATAAAGCGCCGAATATGGATACGCTCGTAGCGTTGGGGGCGACAGCAGCCTTTGTCTATAGTACCTATGCTCTGTTTGCTATGACGGATGCGCAGATGCGGGATGATATGGATGGTGTAATGACCTATATGCACGAGTTTTACTTTGAATCGGCAGCTATGATTGTGACACTGATTACCGTCGGGAAAATGCTGGAGGCTCGTTCTAAAGGAAGGACGACCGATGCCCTAAAGAGCCTGATGAAGCTGGCTCCGAAAACTGCGACGCTGATTCTGGATGGTACAGAGCAGGAGGTTTCTGTTGATCAGGTAAAAAAAGGAGATATTTTTGTAGTTCGTCCTGGGGAAAATATTCCGGTCGATGGTCTGGTGTTAGAAGGGAGCAGCGCTGTCAATGAAGCTGCTCTGACCGGGGAGAGTATTCCGGTCGATAAGAGTGTGGGGGATATCGTTTCGGCAGCCACGGTGAATCAGTCCGGCTTCTTACGCTGTGAGGCTTCCAGAGTAGGAGAGGATACTACGCTTTCCCAGATTATTCAGATGGTCAGTGACGCGGCGGCTACGAAGGCTCCGATTGCGAAGGTAGCAGACCGGGTATCTGGAGTATTTGTTCCGGCAGTAATTGCGGTTGCTCTGGTGACGATTGTCGCTTGGCTGCTGGCAGGAGAGGGAATTGGATTTGCGTTGGCCAGAGGCATTTCTGTGCTGGTGATTAGCTGTCCGTGTGCGCTGGGATTGGCGACTCCGGTGGCGATTATGGTCGGAAACGGGCTGGGTGCGAAAAACGGGATCATGTTTAAAACGGCAGTTTCTCTGGAAGAAACTGGGAAAACCGGAATTGTTGTATTGGATAAAACCGGGACGATTACCAATGGAACGCCAAAGGTGACAGATGTGCTGCCGGCAGAGGGGATTTCGGAACAGGAGCTGCTGTCTTTGGCATATTCACTGGAAAAATGGAGCGAGCATCCGTTAGCAGGTGCGGTTCTGGAGTATGGCAGAGAGCAGGGCGCGAAGGAAGTAGAGGTAAGCGAATTTACTGCTTTGCCGGGCAATGGTTTAACAGCACGTCTGGACGGAGCGATTCTTGCAGGCGGAAATGCAGTTTTTATCGGAGAACGGGCGGTGATTCCAAAAGCAATGCGCCGTCGTTCGGAGGAGCTGGCAGAGGAAGGAAAGACTCCGTTGTTTTTTGCAAAGGGGTATAGCCTGATTGGAATTATCGCAGTAGCAGATGTGATAAAGGAGGATAGCCCGCAGGCGATCAGGGAATTGCAGCAAATGGGAATCCATGTCGTCATGCTGACGGGTGATAATGAGCGGACAGCCCGAGCGATTGGCCGTCAGGCAGGCGTAGACGAGGTAATTGCGGGTGTGCTGCCGGATGGGAAGGAAGCCGTGATCCGGCAGTTGAAGGAGCAGACCAGGCCGGATTCTGACGTTGCCAGTGGAAGCAAGAGCCATAAAAAAGGAAAGAACACAGGAAGCTATGCGCAGGTGGCAATGGTGGGGGATGGTATCAACGATGCCCCGGCGCTGACACGGGCAGATATTGGGATTGCGATTGGCGCAGGGACGGATATTGCGATTGACGCAGCGGATATTGTGCTGATGAAAAGCAAGCTCAGTGACGTTCCGGCGGCGATTCGGTTAAGCCGGGCAACATTGACCAATATCCATGAAAATTTGTTTTGGGCTTTTTTCTACAATGTGATTGGAATTCCTTTGGCAGCAGGGATTTGGATACCGATCTTTGGCTGGCAGCTCAACCCGATGTTCGGTGCGGCAGCGATGAGCTTGTCAAGCTTTTGCGTTGTCACCAATGCGCTGCGGCTGAATCTGGTACGAATTCATGACGGACGGAAGGATAAAAAACGCAGAGGAAGGACAGTAGTGTTGGAGGCTGTAGAGCCGGCAAAGGCTTCCGGGCAGAATCAGGCAAAGGAAGAAATGCTGGATACAGATAAATCAGGATCTAAGAAAAAAATAAGTATGGAGGGAAAGAACATGGAAAAAACCTTAAAAATTGAGGGTATGATGTGTGGGCATTGTGAGGCGCGGGTAAAGAAGGCGCTCGAGGCGTTGCCGGAGGTAGCAGAGGCAGAGGTCAGCCATGAGGCCGGGACAGCCGTTGTTACTTTAAACAGTGAGGTAGAGAACGCAGTGCTGCAAAAGGCAGTAGAAGACCAGGATTATAAGGTGCTGGGGATTCAATAGGAAGCGTTCGGTCTACAGATGGATACGGCGGCAGATGGATAAGGCGGGTGCTAAAAAGCCCGCCCTTCCATGTCTTGGAGCATGTTATGTTTTTGCGACAGTGTGGAGATAGGAATGGAGACAGGAAAGGAAGTGTCAGCATGCAGGCAGAACGATTTTATAAAAATATGATTGACCAGGTGAAAGAGCTTCAGCTTAAATTAGGTTATGCCAAGGAAACTGTTCGGTTGTATTATCCGGCTTCCTCCTTAAATGCTCTGCTGGGGACGACCTTTGCAGAGGACGCAGCAGGGGGCAGGGCTTTGTTGGAAGCCGTCAGGCAGATACTAAAGGAGACAGAAAAGGAACGGCCAGGTCTGGCAGGGACTGCGATATCTCTGCGAGGGGACAGGTTTGAACTTACAATTCCGCCGGAGGGCGCGGAGTACATTCATCAAAAAGAAAAGTATTCCCCGTTTTTGCAGGAGCTGGTGACATTGTTTCAGACAAATCATCATAGCACGTTAGAGGAGATCTGTGCGGTATTTGAGAGAGCCAGTTCAAATGGTTATGTCTGTGAAAAAATGCCGGAGGAGATGGATTTTGATTATGTGATTTATTTTAAGGATGCTTTAGTAGACGAGTATTTTTATTGTGTGAAAATGGAAATGGGGCATACTATTTATCATCGGTTTATGCGGGAGGATTATAATAGAAGCATATCGTATGCAAAATAAAAAGGTATGCGGCAGAGCTGGCCAGGGCAGCACAGACAGAGATAACCTACATAGTCGGCGATGTGCTGGAGAACGATCAGAAATAGTATCAGGAATATTTTGACGTGGTTTTTATGGAGGGAGGCATCCTGCATTATTTTCATGAGATCGGAGAGTTTATACAGATGATGAACCTTTTGTGTAAACCAGGAGGGAAAATGATTTGCAGCGACTTCCATCCGTTTACCAAGGTGGCAGACATTTTGGAATTTGGAATTTTACTTCAGAAAGCAGATGCCTAAGTGCAGCTACCGGAAGTATACGCTCAGTGGAATCCTCAATGTGGTCATAGAGAGTGGGTTTGTGATAAAGAGGTTTGATGAGCATCCAGCCTGGACGGATAATCGCCTGCCAGGAGAATTTACGGTGATAGGATACAAGCCTGTCAGGCAATTTTGTGTTCCAGAACCTCAACCCGATCCTGCAGATCGCGTATCATGCGGAGAAGAATAGCAGAGTTATCCTCGCTCAGCTTTGTGATCTGGTAATATTGCGTCAACTCGTCTAATCTGGCTTGAAGATGCTCTATTTTTTCATCAGTCAGTATCCGGATTCGCTCCATTTCACCAAGAACCAGATTTTCAGATTCGGCGAAACGTTTGTCCAGCTTTTTGTCGAGCTTCAGTTCAAAGTCCACGAAGCGTTTGTCCAGCTTTTTGTCGAGCTTCAGTTCAAAGTCCGCGAAACGCCTGTCCAGCTTTTCGTCGAGTTTCAGTTCAAAGTCCGCGAAACGCTTGTCCAGTTTTTCATCTAATTTCTGGTCAAGCAGGTTACTTAGCAGCATGATATCTCTTTCGTCAAGCATAGAACTCCTCCTTTCTTAAATGATAGCTGTTTTTCTGGCTATAGCACTGTTAGTATAATACATATTTTGCCATTTGTCAATTTGAAGTGACTGGAAATTTTCTGTTGAATTTTAAGAGGAGGCAGTGGAAATAGGGTCTTGGGATATAAAGAAAATTTTAACGTTGCACTTCTTCCTCAAACCAGCTAAAGTAATAGTATCAAGTATAATAGTTCCCGGATAAGGGCAGGCTTGCCGACGGGAAGATTGGAGGATTTGTATGAATATAGGTACGTGGACAGCAGAGCAGTGGAGGACGGTGGATATTCCGGTAAAAAGTGGGAAGGAATACCGAAATCCGTTTGAGGATGCGGATGTGTTCGGAGAGTTTACCGGGCCGGAGGGACAGAAGCTAAAGCTTTTGGCGTTTTGGGATGGGGACGGCACCTGGATTGTTCGCTTTGCACCGACGGCGCTGGGAGAGTGGAGCTATGAAATCAGCAGCACCGATTCGGAGAATGCGGATTTTTCGGGGAAGGGTATCGTAACATGTGTACCATATGAGGGCGATTTGGCGATGTATCAGCATGGATTCTTAAAAGTATCCGAGGATAAGACCTATCTGGAGCATGCCGACGGAACGCCGTTTTTCTGGCTGGGGGATACGCATTGGACGTTTGTGACGGAGGAGCGTTGGGACGAGTCGAATTGCCCGAAATATGAAAGTCAGTTCCGTGCCTGCGTGGACAAGCGTGTTGCACAGAAATTTACGGTTTACCAGAGTAATTTCCGGGACGGAGAGGGACGTGGCATTTTTGGACGGGATATTGACCTGATGCAAAAGACCGAACAGGGCTTTTTGCCGAATCTGGAGGAATTTCATAACAATGTGGACAAAAAGATGAAATATCTGGCGGATTGTGGATTGCTTAACGCAGTTGGTTATGCCTGGGGCTATGATATGGCAAAGAATGGTCTGGAGCGTTATAAAAAATTTGCAAAATATACCGCTGCCCGGTATGGCGCGTATCCGGTTGCCTGGACGCTGGCGGGAGAGCTGCCGGGCTATGGCGGCGATCTGGAGGAGACAACCCGGCTTTGGGGAGAGGTGGCCGTCGAATGCGAGCGTTGGAACGCATATGAAAACCTGCAGTCCGTGCATCTGGCATGCAGCAGGCCGTTCCCGCAGATTTACCAGGACGAGCCATGGTTTGACTTTGCCATGAGCCAGGCCGGACACGGCGATTTTGATATGGGACAGGTGATGTACCAGCAGTTCCGCGAGATGTATCAGGGACATCCGGTTTTGGAAAGTGAGGCAACCTATGAAGGAGCTACCTCCAACGAATATTCTTCCCGTATTATTCCGGCTTCTATGATGCGCCGTCTGGCTTATTTGATTATGCAGAGCGGTGGCTGCGGCTATACGTATGGCTGCAACGGCGTCTGGGAGCTGCAGTGGGAAGCCGGTGTCGGCGGAATTGGCTGGGGTGATATGGCCTGGTGGGACGGACTGGAGCTACCGGGAGCCGATCAACTGACGATTTTCCGTGATTTCTATGAATCGGTAGGCTGGAGCAAATTGAAACCGTTGACAGACGAGCAGGCAGAAACAAAGTCCTTTTTTATGAAAGCCAGTAATCGGACACAGATTTTCTTTACCGGGGATGCCGAGATGCGGACGATTGTCGGTTACATGACAGAAACGTCTATGAGAAGCTTTACTTTGCGTGGACTGACCGCTGCAGAATATAGGGCGTACTGGGTCGATCCTGAGACGGGGGAGCGTACCGATTATGCAGAGCCTATCTGCCCGGAGAATGGGGAATGGAGCTACGATGGCAGAGATCGTTTTGCCAATCGGAAGGACAGACTGTTTGTGATGCAGGCTGTATAAGAACATAAGAATATAGAAAGCTAGTTATTTTGTGAAAATAGAAGAAAGAGGGATGCCGGTATGTAATGGCAGCTCTCTTTCTTTATATGGATAAAAGCAAAAATTAAATTTTATGTTTCGTCAACTTTTTTGATTTCTGATGCGTCTAATAGTATAAAAGAAGAACAACAGAGGCATTTTTAAATCTATATCGTATTAAGTCGTATTAGGATAAGGATAGCAGTCAATAAGTATACTATGCAGTAGATACAGTGACGTATTTCCATCCCTTTAGAAGTGAGATTTTTTTGCGGGGAAGATACGAATGTATCCAGTATCAACGAGTGAACTCCGTCCGCCCGACAGTTTTCGCGGATGATGTTTGATTTGTACCTTGGATATTTTACGCATAGGAGGATGAATGGTATGGGATATAAAAGAGAAATGGATACATGGAGAGGATCATCAGGTATAGTCTATCAAAGAGGACGCAGAAGAAGACAACGCAGAAGGGCGCGTTTATTTAGAACGACAATCATTGTTTCGTTGTCGGCAGCTACGATGATTTTATTTGGCAAAGAGGTTTTGGCACATTCCTGGAAAAATATGGACAATACCTCGGAGGATGGAGCCTTGGCCTGGCAATCCCTTCTGCCGATAACAGAGATCAGGGAAAAAGACGTGAAGGTGGTGTGTGATGAACGGGGAATGAGAGAGCCTGTTGTACCGTTAGAATCTAAGGGAGCTTCGGAGGAGTATGATTTTTCAAAGCCTGTACCAGCTTCTGCTGCTGCGGAAAATGATTACTTTGATGATGCGGTATTTATTGGAGACTCCCGAACAGAAGGGCTGCTTATCAATACTGGTTTAAGCAATGCTACCTTTTATGTGCATAAAGGACTGATGGTAGATACGGTTTTTACCGAGCAGGTAATCCGTAAAAACGGACAAAAGCTTTCTGTGATAGAAGCGTTGAAGGAAACAAAATTTTCCAAGGTGTATGTCATGTTTGGAGTAAATGAAACCGGATGGGTATACAGTCAGATATTTCAGGAAAAATATGGGGAAATGATTGATGCGATACGAGAAATCAATCCTAAGGCGATGATTTATATTCAGGCTATTTTTCCGGTTTCTGATAAGGTTTCCTCGACCCATCGCTATATTACAAATAAAAAAATAAAGGAATATAATGACTTATTGCAGAGGCTGGCAGAAGAAAAACAGGTCTATTATTTGGATACCAAAAGTGCAGTAGCAGATAAGAATGGAAGTCTTCCGGAAGCTGCGGCAGTAGACGGGATTCATTTAGGAAAGGAATATTGCGGAAGGTGGCTTGAGTATTTAAAGCAGCATACCGTTACGCAATAAAGGGCGAGAGGATTTTTTTATATGCGGGACAGGAAGAGGGAGAAGATAGGGACGGCACAGGAGCTGGTTTTGTTGATTGAAAGCAACCAGGAGCGGTTTTATAAGGTTGCCTATTCCTATGTAAAAAACAGAGAGGATGCGCTGGATATTGTCCATGATGCGATTGTAAAAGCTTTACAATCCTATCATACGCTGCGAAAACCGGAATATGCGCAGACCTGGTTTTATCGGATCTTAATTAACGAAAGTATTTCTTTTGGGAGGAAAAAGAAAAAGGAGGTATTGCTAGACGACCTGACAGTATCCCAGTTGTCCTCTGACGGCGCTTTTTCGGAGCCATGCAGAGAGGATTATTTGGATTTATATACAGCGATTGACAGGCTGCCAGCCGAACTGAAAACAGTCGTAATTCTTCGATTTTTTGAGGATATGAAACTCGATACGATAGCAAGGATTACATCGACAAACCTGAGTACGACAAAGTCCAGACTGTATCGAGCCTTAAAATATTTGAAATTAGAGATAGAGGTTTTGGAGCATGGCGGATAAAACAAGCTCTGAGAAATAGAAAGATTTATGTATTGTAAGGAAAGGAGCAGAAATTTTATGAAGGAATTTCAGTACGCGAAGGACATTTATGACAACATCCCCATTCCCGCTGAACTGTCGGAACGGGTTCAGGACGGGATTCGGACGGGGAAGGCTTATTATCAAAGGCGCCGTAATCGGAGACTCTGCCGCTGGATGGTTATCGCCGCCTGCTTTTGCCTGGTTCTGGCGGGACTGAATCTATCCCCTACTCTGGCCGGTGCGGCTGCTAACATTCCAATTTTTGGAGGATTATTCCAGGTATTGACCTTTGTGGATTACAGAAAATCCGAGGATGGCATTTATTACGATGTTTCCGTCCCGACGGTGAAGGCAGAGGGCGCTTTGGCAGAGAAGGTAAATGCCGTCATTCAAGAAAAGGTCGCCGGGCATCTTGCTAAAGCTAGACAGGACTGGGAGGAATACCGGGAGGCGTTCTTTGCTACTGGCGGCACCAAGGAGGAATGGGGCGGCCGCGAGATGGAGGTAGGGATTGATTATGAAATCAAGAGCCAGACAGAGGAATGGGTTTCCTTTACCGTTTCCTTTACAGAGGCTTGGGTATCTGCTTACGAGGAATGTTACTACTACAATCTGGATTTTGCGGAGAATCGGGAGCTGACACTCCAGGATGTCCTTGGAGAAAATTGGGTTTTTGTCTGCAACGCTGCTATTCAAAAGCAGATCGAAGAGCGTACAGAAACGGATGGCTTTACCTATTTTTTCTCTGCTGACCAGGGAGGCTTTACTACAGTAGACGAAAATACGGAGTTTTATATCCGTGAAGATGGCACAGTCGTTGTGTGCTTCCCGAAATACAGCATTGCTGCAGGAGCCGCCGGGAAGCTGGAGTTTGATATCCATATACAAGAAGAGTAACCTATCCGTTTGAACGGGAGGCAGTGACAATACCTGTGAAAAGAATTGTCGGATGCCAGAAATACAAATATTATCTGACATCCGACAGATATATAGCTTCGGATCCTACCAGGTAGGATATCTTGATTCGTTTACGATACGTTTACGATATCTCATTGATTTTCAAATCGTAGATAAAATCCGTTTCTGTTTCTCCAACGCGCCGAAAGCCTAATTTTTCATGCAGCCGTTGCGACGGCAGGTTTCCTTTATAAACGGTAGAGCCTGTGATTTGACGGACGCCAAGCTCTTTTAGACGGCGGATGACTGTCTGCATGACCAGTGTGCCGACTCCAACACCACGATAGCGTTCCAGCCAGATAGCGATAGGAGGGTTTTCGGCTTTGACCGTTACATCCCCGATAGGAAGAAAAGAGCCGTTTTCCAGAACCTCTATATAATAAAGCTCGCCATGAGTATCCAGATATTGGCACATTCCTTTTACGTAGTCCAGATCCGGTATCTTATCCTCATCCCAGATTCCCTCTGAATTCTGGTAAATATAGGGCGTCTGGTAGGCAGCCAAAAAAGCCTTGTAATTTCCGTCGTAGCGTTTTAAACGCAGGGAATCATGGATAGGAAGGATTTCCGGCTGGGGGATATGGTTTAGCGGCATACTGTTTTCCTCCTAATCCCACTCGATTTCCCCGCCCTCTTCTTGGACGATGCGGTAAAGCTCTTCTTCGTTTTCTACCAGAGAGGTGATTAGCTCCGCAAAGCGTTCTGCTTTCTGCTCATTCTCCGGTGTGAGGTCATAGTAGGCGGCGTACATGCCGGCTTCCGGATCGGACTCCATGCCGTCTAACAGGTCTGGGGCGTTCTTTTTTAGATAATAGGAAAAAAAGGCTTCCCAGTTGTAGCCGTTCATATAGGCCTCGTCACAAAGCTCGTTCATTTTTTCTCCGATTGCGAAGATTTCGTCGTCCTCAATGTAAAAACAAATAGTAATCGTGTTCTCATGCTTCAGGACTTTTACATAATCTGCCATAGTTGACTCCTCTTTTTTAAGCTTATTATACGAAACCGCGAAGGCTCTGTCAAGTATGAAAAAAAGTCAATTATAGTTGTTCGATTCGAGCATTGTCGGAATGGAGGATTGTTTGATAAAATCAGAATAAAGGAAAGAAAAAACAAAAAATAAGCCATTATAATTAGGAAACGGAGGGTATCTGGAAATATGAATAGGATGGAAACGGCAGAAAACAGGAGAACGGAGAAAGAGAAAACAGGACAGATGGCCATGGGGCAGGAAGCAAGACTGGCAAAGCTGCGGGTCAACAGCGTAGAGGCTCCGCTTGCAGTAGACGAAGCCAATCCGGTGTTTAGCTGGCAGATGGTTTCTGGACGGACTGGTGCGAGGCAGGAAGCATACCAGATCCGGGTATATCAGCTTCCAGCCATGGCTGGGGAGAACTGCTGCTGGGACAGTGGAAGGGTAGAATCTTCACAGTCGGTTGGGATCTGCTATCCGAAGGAAGCGGCCAGGCTGGAGGCGGAACGGAATTACCGCTGGGAACTGACAGTATGGGACGAGACAGGAAGTAAGCTGGAAGCGGGATCGACTTTTGCCACGGGACTGATGGGCGAGGGGCTGCCTGCCTGGCATGGCGCGGCCTGGATTGGCTCGGATGAGATTGCATTTGCGGCAGAAACGCTTCCTGTTTTTCGCATCCAGTTCCAGATGCAGATTGCACCGGGCGGCAGCAGCGCGGGCGTGGTGTTCGGGGCAAACGACCCGAGGCTATCTTCTTCTACGAAAAACAACTATTTGATCTGCGGGGAAAATTACATTGCCTACCAGTTAAATGTCAGCCATATCCCGGCGGTAGTCGAGGTGTACCGCAAGGGCTATGCCCCAGGGGAGGCTGGAACGGGGCCGGTGGCGGTGATGGAAGTCCCGGAAAATGTATTAAACGAAGGGAACCGTTATGAAGGGCATACGTTTGAAATCGTAGTCAGCGGCAACCAGATGGAGGTCATGACCGTGGATGGCTGCCCGTTAGAAACCGATGAAGAGAATGCCCGTATCGTAAGCAGTCCGATGAGGCCGGTGGTGGAAAAAACCAGGCTGGTACTCAACCCATTAAAGGCCGTTATGGATATGCCGATTTTCCCTCGGCTGTGCGAGGTTGGTTTTGTAACGGCAGAGGATACCGAGGCTATTTTCACAGGATATGCAGTACGGCATTACGGCGGGGAAAAAAATGAAATATTTGGGGAGCGGACCGGTGCGTCATATGCTGTTTTTGCTGGGAAGCCTGGCCTGTCGGTAGAAGGAAGCCAAATCTGCGTGGCTCCTGGTGCTTTGGTTTATACCGACCCTTCTTACGGTTCTGTGCCGATGCTGCATAAGGATTTTTCTGCAGGGGAGGGGCTTGCCTGTGCCAGGCTGTACGCGACGGCACGGGGGATTTATGAAATGACGCTCAATGGGCAGAAGGTGGGAGAAGATTACCTTGCCCCTGGAGATATGGATTTCCGCCAACGCGCCCTTTATATGGCATATGACGTGACAAACCTGGTGAAAGAGGGGGAAAATGCCATTGGTGCCATGCTGGCTTCTGGCTGGTATGGGGACCAGACCTCCTATACGATTGAAAACTATAATTATTACGGAGACCGCCAGGCTCTTTTGGCCGTGCTAGCCCTGGTTTATCAAGATGGCACGGTGGAATATGTCCCAACGGATGCCAGCTGGCAGTATTACGGGCAGGGGCCGGTACGGTATGCGGGCAATTTTAACGGAGAGACCTACGATGCGACGAGGGAAGCTGCAATCAAAGGCTTTGATGCGCCCGGCTTTGATGCTTCCGGCTGGAAGGCGGCTACGGTAATGGAAGCTACTGTCTGCGGGCTGGAACCAAAGATTACGGCAAAAACAGATCCAGGGATTACGGTCGTGGAAGTGCGGGAGGCCACCTTTGTTTCCAAAGAGACAAGGGGGGAAGACCAGGATACGGTTTATATTTACGACATGGGCGTAAACATGGTAGGCGTCCCAGAAATCACGTTTCCTGCCGGTACCGGCAGGGCAGGGCAGAAGATTACCATCCGCTATGCGGAAATCCTTTACCCGGAGCTGGAACCAGATAATGAATTCTATTATGGCGAATTAGGTGGCATGATCCTGACGGAAAACCTGAGAGGGGCGTTGGTGACAGACCATTATGTCAGGAAAGGGGAAGGAGAAGAGGTGTTTTCGCCACGTTTTACCTTCCATGGATACCGCTATGTAGAGCTTTCCGGCATAGACGAAGCCCTCCCGGCAGAACAAATCAAGGGGATCGTCCTTAGCTCTGTCCGGCAGGCTTCTTTCTATGAATCTTCTAACCCGCTGACCAACCGCCTGTTTGCGAATATCATCCGTTCTACCATCGGCAACCATCTCTCTATCCCGACCGACTGCCCACAAAGGGACGAACGCCTGGGCTGGGCCGGAGATGCCAATGTATTTGCGGAGACAGCAACCTATATGGCGGATATGGGAGCCTTTTACCGGAACTTCTCCTTGCTGCAGATGGACGCACAGGGGAAGGACGGCACATACCATTTATATGCTCCGTCGTATTCTGAGGTGGGCAATGCGTTTGCCCTGGGGTATACCTGGAACGCTGCTGGGGTGATGATTCCATATGAGACTTGGCTGCAGTATGGCAACCTGTCTCTGTTAAAAGAAAATTATCCGAACATGAAACGGCACGTAGAAGGGATGATGCAAAAGAAAGCCGAAGGACGGGAATATTTGACCTCGCACATCGGGTTTTTAGGAGACCATCTGGCCGTAGTCGGAACGGATGCCTCCCTGATGGACAACGCCCAATTTTACCGGGTAATATGTCGTGTGCAGAGTGCGGCAAAGCGGTTAGGGGAACTGGAGGACGCCACTGCATTTGCGGCCTATGCCGATGGTTTGAAGCAGGAGTGGAATGAGGTATTTATAAACGAAGCGCATCAGACAAAGGCGGCAGATGGGGTATTGCAGGATACTCAGGCATCGTATGCCCTGCCTTTGATGTGTGGTATCTTCACGGAGGAGAATGAGCCGTATGCCTGCCGTTATTTAAGCGAGGCATGCCAAAAAACGGGATATACAATGACGACAGGCTTTATGGGAACTGGGCCGCTGCTGCCTGCCCTGACATTAGGCGATGACCTGGCAGGTGCTTACAAGATGTTTGAGCAGACCGTATATCCTTCCTGGCTCTACCCGGTCATCAATGGAGCTACCTCTATCTGGGAACGCTGGAACTCGTATACCATCGAAAACGGGTTTAGCGGGCAGAACCGTATGAATTCCTTCAACCATTATTCCCTTGGCGCGGTCGGCAGCTGGATGATGGAGTACCAGGCAGGGATCCAGAGGGGGGAGGAAGCAGGTTTTCAACGATTCATCCTCCAGCCGATGCCAGGCGGCAGCTTTACTTATGTAAAAGCCGCTTATGATTCTGTACTTGGCAGGATAGAATCTGGCTGGACAGTGGGGAATGGGGTCATCGCTGCCTATGACGCAGTTGTCCCTGCCAATACGACAGCAGTTTTGTACTTGCCGGTTACGGAGGAGGCAGCCAGGGCGGTTCCGGTCATCAAGGGAGCCTCCTACCAGGGGATGGAAAAGCGATATGGGCTGACGGTGGCAGTATGGGAACTGACGTCAGGCAGCTATCATTTTGACCTTTCAGGGAAATAGCAGGGAGGAGAACGAGATGAGCTATAGGATGGGGCTGGACATAGGCGGAACCAATATCCGGATTGCCATAAGTGAGGCAAGAGGGGAGGCAAGGCAGTACCGGAAGCTTCCACGGGAACGTGTTTTGACAGGAGAGGATTCTATGCAGCGGCTGGCCGGGTTCCTCAAGGAATATATGCAGGAATATAAGGACGGCCAGCTTCCAGAGGCAGTTGTAATCGGCTTTCCTGCTACGGTAGATGCTGCCCGCCGGGTGATTTTACAGGCACCGAATATCCCAGGGCTAGACGGGCTTCCGGTGGTGGAGGAGCTAGAAGCCCTCCTGGGGATTCCGGTCTACATCGAAAAGGATGTAAATCTGCTGTTTTATAGCGATATGGAGGATCTGGGGCTTCCGCCGGAAGGAATTGGGATCGGCATTTACGTAGGGACAGGGATTGGCAATGCGATTTTTTACAATGGCATGCCTCTCCCAGGCAAGCATGGGGTATCCGGCGAACTGGGGCATATCCCGCGGGCAGACAGCAAGAGAAGATGCGGCTGCGGGAACCTGGGCTGTTCGGAGTGCTACGGCTCCGGGCGGCGGCTGGCAGAAATCCAGAAAGAACAGTTTCCGGACACCCCGATCCAGGAGCTTTTTACCAGGCATGCCGCAGAGCCTGTCCTAAAAGAATTTATAGAGGAAATTGCCTGTACGGCTGCTGCAGAAATCAACATCCTGGATCCGGAGTATATCGTGCTTGGCGGAGGGGTCTTAAATATGCAGGATTTCCCATTGGAGGAACTGAAAAAGGCCATTTACCAGCATGCCAGGAAGCCATACCCGGCGGAAGGGCTATGCTTTTACCATTCCAAGGATGCAGAGGAAAACGGGGTCAGAGGAGCCTTGGCGCTGGGCTGGCGGAAAGCGGAGGAATAAAGGGCGGATCGGACAGAAAATCATGTAATATAAAAAACAGGAAAGATCCGGAAAGGAGCATGATTGGAATATGGAAAAATTGTTATGCCCATCTATGATGTGCGCGAACTTTGGAAACCTGGAACAGGAGGTGCGGGAGCTGGAGGAAGCAGGCATTGATATCTTCCACCTGGACGTGATGGATGGCCAGTTTGTCCCGAATTTCGGGATGGGGCTGCAAGACATCACATACGTCTGCCGCCAGGCTTCCGTCCCTGTAGATGTCCACCTGATGATCGAAAATCCGGGGAATTATGTGGAACTTTATATCAGCCTGGGTGCGCGTATCCTTTATGTCCACCCGGAATCCGAGGTGCATGTCACCAGGACGCTCCAGAAAATCCGGGACAAAGGAGCCGAGGCAGGGATTGCCGTCAACCCAGGAACGGCAGTTGCTACGATAAAGCCCTTGCTCCCGTTCGTAAGCTATGTGATGGTGATGGGCGTAAACCCAGGCTTTGCCGGGCAGAGCTATCTTGATCCGGTCAATGAAAAAATCGAGGAGCTGGTGGGGTTAAAGACACAGTACGGCTTCCGACTGATGTTGGACGGAGCCTGCTCCCCGGAGAGGATTGCCCGGCTGAACCAGGTAGGGGTAGACGGGTTCGTACTCGGCACCTCAGCCTTATTTGGGGAAAAAGATACCTACAGGGAAATCATTTTAAGATTAAGGGAATTGTGATAACCGCCCATTGGATGGCAGACATTCTGGAACGTTGGATGGCTGCGGCAGAAAGGAAGAGGATGTATGAAAATAGGGATTGGCAGCGATCATGTTGGTTATGGGATGAAGGAAGAGGTCAAGGAATATTTAAAAAGCCTGGGGCATACCGTGAAAGACTTTGGGGCGCATGGCACGGAGCGGACGGACTATCCGATTTACGGTGAGGCAGTCGCACGGGCGGTCGTGGCACGGGAGGTAGATTGCGGAGTCCTGATCTGCGGGACAGGAGTAGGGATTTCGCTTGTGGCCAATAAGGTAACGGGCATCCGGGCAGTCGTCTGCAGTGAGCCATATTCTGCCCAGCTCTCAAAGCAGCACAACAACACCAATATCTTGGCGTTTGGTGCCAGGGTAGTCGGCATTGAACTGGCGAAAATGATTGTAGATGCCTGGCTTGGGGCAGAATTTGAAGGTGGGCGGCACCAGAGGAGGATTGACCAGATCGCAAGGATAGAAGGGAAGGAATAAGAAAGAAAAAGGGTAAATCCAGGCAGGATTTCCGCCGAAAATATTATGAAAGACGGGAAAGGGGTGTGCTTTTATGGCAGCTTCCACGAAAGAGCAGCTTTACCAGCAGCTTTTAGGGCTTTCTTATGAAGAGAAGGTTTATAAAACATATTATGAGCTTCGGGATGACCCGCCGGCCAGGGAGGCATATCTGGCTGAGGTGGCAGACTATGCCCTGGAAAATGGCCTGTTGATCCCGGAGCTGGCAGGAGCCCAGATCCCGGAGGTATTTTCGGAGGAGACGTATTATTCTTTTCTGCCAATCGGGCGGGGCTCTAATGTAAATGTATGCCGTCATTCCCGCTATACGCCGGTTTTCCGTTACAGTACTTCCTTTTTTGAAATTCTCTATGTGCTGGATGGACATATCGGCCATACGCTGGCGGATGAGGATTTTCCGCTTTCCAAAGGGGATGTAAGCTTTATCCCGCCGGGGGTAAAGCGGACGATAGAGGTGTTTGACGAGAGTGTGGTATTAAGCATCCATATCCGCCATGACACGTTTGCGGATGCGTTTTTTAGTGTCCTGCGTTATGACAACATCCTTTCTGATTTTTTTATGAGCAGCCTTTATAGCCAGCGTCCTGCTAGAAACATCCTGTTCCCTACGGGGGAGGACCTGGAAATCCGGGATATGATTCTGGAAATGTATCAGGAAGCCCACCAGGGGGATGCGTATAGCTGGCGGCTGTTAAATAACCTGGTGCCGATGTTTTTTGCCAAGCTGCTGAGAGGGTATTCGGATCAGGCAGTTCTCCGGGGACCATCTAAAAGCCGTACCTCGCGTGTCAGCACACTTTCTATGCTAAGCTTTATCAACGATCATTACCGCACAGTTTCCTTGCAGGAGTTCGCAGAGCAGTTTCACTATTCGATTCCTCATTGCTCCAGGCTAATCCGGGAGGAGACAGGGATGGGTTTTTCTGCTTTTGTGCGCCGGGTCAAAATGAATCATGTGCTTCCGCTGCTGCGTGGCACGAATCTTTCTGTGGCAGAAATCAGCAGCCAGGTTGGCTATGAAAACCCAGAGTCCTTTATCCGGGCATTTGAAAAGTTATATAGTATGTCGCCTACAGCCTACCGCAGGCGGCCATAGAAAAAGATTTGATATATGAAAAAAAGTCAATTTTAGTTGTTTGGTCAGAACATTGTCCGAGAAAGCTTCCTTTTGTATAATAAAAGTGGTAGACGGCTACAAAAACCATAAAGTTGAAGAAAGAGTTAGAGGAGGCGTAGGTTGAGCATGAAAAAAAGTATTGTATGGGTGCTGGTGTTGGTTTTAGTCTCCGGGCTTTTGACGGGGTGCGGGAAAAAAGAAGGCAGTACCGATCAGGCAGCACCGGAGGAGACAGAGAACCAACAGGAAGCAACGGCGACAAGGGATTTTTTCCCGCTGGCAGAGAAGAAGGAGTTATCGATCTGGTATTATTTTGACAATGATTATGTAACGGATCCGAACGACCTGTATGCGATTCAGTGGTTGGAGGAACAGACGAATGTTCATATTACATTCCAGACTGTGACCCCGCAGGAGGCAAGTGAAAAGTTTGGTCTGATGTTGGCTTCCGGTGATTACCCGGATATTTTAAGGGCTTGTAACGGCTATTATCCGGGAGGTCTGCAGAAAGCAGTAAGAGAAGGAGTAGCAGTGGATCTGACTGATTTAATTCCTAAGTATATGCCGAATTACCAGCGGATCCGTACCAGCGATCCGATTTTGGAACGGGATACGAAAACCGATGACGGCAAGCTGGTATCGATCTGGTCGGTTGCATCGAACCGAACCACTCCTCAAGGGGAGATGATGTGGATGGGAATAGCTGTCCGTAGGGACTGGCTGGAGGAATTGAACCTGCCGATACCGGTTACGATAGCGGATTGGGACACGACCCTCCGTGCCTTTAAAGAGCAGTATCAATGTGAGGCTCCTTTGATGATTCCGCCAAATGGCCTTTATTCGACGGGTTCCTTTTTGACTGCCTTTGGAGTCTTCCCAGCATGGTATCAGGTGGACGGGAAGGTGCTGTACGGGCCGATGCAGGATGGCTATAAGGAATATCTGGAATTGATGGCAGGCTGGTATGCTGACGGGCTGATCGATCCGAACTTTGTAACCAACAATGCAACCGTAGTGCCGCCTGCGGAATATATGGGGACAGGACGCGCCGGGGCAAGTGAGAATATCTGGAATTTTGCAGCTGATACGTATAAGACCTATGGCTATACGCAGGAAGAGGATTTCTATTTACAGGCGGTGACCAATCCAGTGATGAATGAGGGAGATATGCCGGAAAATTCCTTTATTACCGCCAGCAGCCTTGCAAAGGAAGCTCACGTAATTACCACTAACTGCGAGGATGTCGAGCTGGCGCTGCGTTGGATGGATATGTGGTATGAGGAAGATGTCATGATGACGACCAGCTACGGAAAAGAAGGGGAAACCTATGTTATCAATGAGGATGGAAGTGTCAGCTTTACGGATTTGATTATGAAGGATCCGGAGTATACCCCACAGGATGCCTTAAAGGTAAAATGGACGCCAGGAACCTCCAATATGGGCTTGTTTAATTGGGGTTATTTTGAACCACTCTATTCCAACAGCAATCCTTTCAGGCAGAATATATCTGGGCGGAAAATTCGATGGAAAAGGCGTTGTCTAACAGTATTTCCATGACGGATGAGGAAAGTGCGGAATACAATAGTATGTATACGGATATCAAGACGCTGGTAGATGAGACGACCGTAAAATACATTATGGGGACAGAATCCCTGGATACGTTCGAGACATTCCGGGAAGGGCTTCGGACGTATGGTGTAGAACACTGCGCCGAGCTGTGGCAAGCGGCTTATGAAAGATATCTGGCCAGGTAAAGGCTGAATGTAAAAGATAAAGTATCAGGCTGCTATGCGGAGTAAATCGTATAGCAGCCTGATTTTTTCCATCTTCTCATTGTATCAAGACCTTCCTCGTCTTTTTGGACATCTCCAGGCATCTGTCCGTAGCCAATCGCCCAATAAGAGGAACCGACTACAAACATATTTTGCAGCATAAAGAAATGGTACATTGCATCAAGCGTAGTAAGTGCGCTGCCCCTGCGTGCCGCCGTGACAGCTGCCCCGATTTTGTGCTGAAACAGCTTTTCATTCCGGTTCATATCGGTTACCACGGATGCCCGTTCTAAAAATGCCTGCATATTCGCAATACTGATTTCCTATCTTTTTGCTTCTATTATAATTTAAGCATACTACTGAAATCATTAAGGACGAGCAAGGACATAGTGTGATTCATATGCATATTCCTCCAAGTGCAGAGGTTCATAGCTATAAGAAAGTGATCTATGACCGTGTAGATGATGCTGATGTAAAAGTAACTGCAACCAGTCAAATTGCTGCAATGTATATTCGCAAGCAGAATATCTTTACAGAAAAGAAGATTTATCCGTTTGCAACAATGGAGGATTGAGGATTGGATTTGTTTCCGAAAATTTGTATCAGAACACAAAATCATGCGGGCGGACAGCATCCTTGGGCAACGATGGACGATATGACATTACTAAAAAGTGCTGGATTATTTGGACGGGATATTGCGACTGGAAAAGAGGGATTTAATTTGGCAGCAATTATGTTATTGGGAAAGGACGATATGATACTAAATGTAGCACCATCCTATGTGACAGACGCACTTGTTAGGAAAGTTAATGTAACCCGTTATGATGATCGTGAGATTATAAGGACAAATTTAATCGAAAGTTATGAATAGCTCCTTGAATTTGGAAGAAAACATCTTCCAGATAAATTCTTTTTAGAAAACACTATTAATAAGAGCTTGAGGAGTACCATTGTTCGTGAAATGATTAGTAATAAAGATACCATTCTTGAAACGGGTGATTTGAAAGAGAAGCTTTTGTTGTGTATTAAGCGGAATGCAATGTGTACCCAAAAAAAATACGCTGCTCAGCTAGTAATTTCTCTTCCGACGGTGAAACGTTTATTTGCGAAATTACAGAAAGACAAATTACTGGTTCGAGAGGGAACCAATCGTAAAGGATATTGGAAAATTGTAGAGAAATAATAGTTTCATGTCTTTATATCGGGAAGAAGAGCCAGGAGCAGCAGAACCGCTCCTGGCTTTTGTGTCTATAAGGCAGAGAGAAGTATTAGTCATGGATTGTTCTTCCGGTACACATCCTGACAAAGTCCGGATCAAAGTGCTTGATCGCCGTTCCTGCATACCCCAAATCCAGGGTATTGATTTGCTCCATTTCTTCCTCTGTCAGTGCGAAGTCCCAGATAGCAAAGTTTTCTTCGATCCGCTCCTTATGGGTAGACTTTGGAATGACGACAACCCCGCGCTGTACGTTCCAGCGTAATACGACCTGGCCGACGGTTTTGCGATGTGCAGCGGCGATGGCCTGGAGCATTTCATTTTCAAACGGATTGTGGCGGCCACCACCGAGCGGAGCCCAGGCTTCCGGCACTACATCATAATATTGCATCGTCTTTAGCGCTTCTGTCTGTGCAAAGTAAGGGTGCAGCTCGACCTGGTTGACCATCGGACGGATGGCTACGGTTTCACAGAAATTTGTCAGCACAAACGGGTAGAAGTTGGAGACGCCGATAGCCTTCAGCTTTCCCTCCCGGTATGCGTCCTCCATGGCTCGCCAGGCGCTGAAGTAATCCTTCATAGCCTGGTGCAGCAGATAAAGATCCAGGTATTCCAGCCCTGTTTTTTCCAGGGAAGCGTCGATAGCAGCTTTTGCTGTTTCATAGCTTGCCATATCCTGTACCCACATTTTGGAGGTGATAAATAGTTCCTCTCTGGTACAGATGCCCTCTGCGATGGCTTCCCGGACGGCTTCTCCGACCGCATCCTCAGAGAGAGATTGTCAAGTGTGTTTGTAAACTTTTCCTCTATATTCTAAAATCACTGCTTTTGCTGATATCAAGTCTCAAAAATATGATGTTTCCTTTTTCTTCAATTTCTGTAACCTAAG